>DQBD01000018.1:0-193 GCA_003526065.1 Gammaproteobacteria bacterium
GTAGTAGAGGTCTTCGCGGAAGGTGCCGTCCGTGACGGCTGTCTTGAGGTCGACGTTGGTGGCCGCCAGCAGGCGCACGTCCACCTTGCGTGTCTGGCTGTCGCCGACGCGTTCGATCTCCCCTTCCTGCAGGGCGCGCAGTAGCTTGGCTTGGGCGCTCAGCGTGAGCGTGCCGATTTCGTCCAGGAACAGC
>DQBD01000018.1:473-2785 GCA_003526065.1 Gammaproteobacteria bacterium
CTGGCGCGTTCGAAGCGCCCCGGTCGTGAGTCGCTGGCGCCGGTGTAGGCGCCCTTGACCACGCCGAACAGCTCCGCCTCGATCAGGTTTTCCGGCAGTGCCGCACAGTTGACGGCGATGAACGGGTGCTCGGCGCGCGGCCCCATGCGGTGCAGCATGCGCGCGAACACTTCCTTGCCGACGCCGGTCTCGCCCAGGAACAGCACCGTCACGTCGGTAGGTGCTGCCTTGCCGAGCAGGTGCACGGCGGCACCGAACCCGGCGGAGATGCCGACCACGTCCACGGCCGGGCCAGTGGGCGCGGCGGGGGCGTCGGTGTCGGCCGACTCGCTGGGTTTGCCGAAACGGTTTACGAACTCCTGGGGACGGAAATAGGCCGCCTTGCGGATGCGCCGGTCCCACTCCTCGACCGGCCTGCCGACCAGTTTGCAGTGGGCGTGGCCCATGGCGCGGCACTCGACCTCGTCGACGATGATCGGTCGCCCGGCGAACGCGCTGCTGTAGCCGGAGCCGTAACCGATGGCGGTCCAGCACACCGCCTCGGCGCTGACGCCCAGTGTCTTCAGGTGTGCGTCGGCCTCTACCGAATCGCGAAGCAGGAATTCGCCGTAGAAGCCGTCGGTGGCTGGGTCGAAGCGCAGCTCGACGACTTCCAGCCAGCCGAAGCCGCTGAGTGCGTGGACCTGGGGGCCGACCGCGAAGGCGTCGAACATGTTGCCTTCCGGGCGCACCCGGCGTGCCAGGTCCGCGTCGCGCGTGCCTTCGGCATAGCCGACCCGCTTGAGCACGGCGCGCGCCCGTGTGAAGCCGATGGACTCCAGCAGTTCGCGGCGCAGGCTTCCGAAGGCGGAGCCGCGCATCAGGATCGATCGCTGGTCGTCCAGCCAGATGCGTCCCTCGGACGGAGCAAAGCGCAAGCGGCCGACCAGATCCTCGACGTCGGGAAAGCCACGGGTGTCGCCCTGCCACAGGTAGGTCAGGTTGGCCGATGACGCCGAGGGGGCCGGGCGGATCTCTGGTGCGTCCATGGCTTTACAAAATTGTTCAGACGGGGTTCTGGATTCTATCTCTGTTTACATTTTGGTCCAGGAACTCTGCGGAAACCTTCGCGATGCGGTGCCTCACAGATGCGTTTGTTTGGGAAAAACCGCGGAATAGAGCCATATCCCTTCGGCTGGCATGCTGACTGCTATCAGGTAATCGCCTGAATGCATTCGGGCTGCAGGCGGAGGCCATGCAGTACTGCGAGCCGACAGGACGTGCCTCGGCGGGCATGTTCTGTGGGGTTGCAGCGGCCGCCAAGGATGGCGGCTTTTCCATTGCATTCATCGGTGACGTGGTTCCTGCTCGGCCGCCTGGCTTCCCCCTTGCCCGGGTCGGTCACTGGCAAGAACCGCTGCGACCTGATGGCGTTGTCGGGTCTGCGGCTTGGCCGCAGACCCGATTTTTTCCTGCCAGCGCCGATTCCCGGTTCCTGCCCGCGCTACGGAGGGCTCCGGTCGCCACGGAGGGTGACCGGGCAGGGCCATTCTCGACACGCGCTTCCCGACGAAGTGGCTGTTCGCTGCCGGCCAGCCGGCCGGTGGCGCGGTGTGTCGCCTGCAGGGTGGGTCGCGCAGGCCGGCGTCGGGGTAGGTCGGCTGACGCGTGCTATGGAATAATGCCTGTTTGCTCTTGGCATCAAACCGGTGGGCACGGGGACGGCATGGACGACAACAAGCAGAAGGCGCTCACAGCAGCGCTGGGTCAGATCGAGCGCCAGTTCGGCAAGGGCGCGGTCATGCGGCTTGGCGACGCCGGCGCGATTCGCGACGTCGAGGCCATCTCCACCGGGTCCTTGAACCTGGATGTGGCGCTGGGCGTGGGTGGATTGCCGCGCGGGCGCATCATCGAGATTTACGGGCCGGAGTCGTCCGGCAAGACCACCATCGCCCTGCAGAGCATCGCCCAGGTGCAGCGCGTGGGCGGCACGGCCGCATTCGTCGACGCCGAGCATGCGCTCGATCCTTCGTACGCCGAGAAGCTCGGTATCAACATCGCCGACTTGCTGGTGTCGCAGCCGGACACCGGCGAGCAGGCGCTGGAAATCGTCGACATGCTGGTGCGTTCGGGTGCCGTGGACCTGGTGGTGGTCGATTCGGTGGCGGCGCTGACGCCGCGCGCCGAGATCGAGGGCGAGATGGGTGACTCGCACGTCGGCCTGCAGGCGCGCCTGATGTCGCAGGCACTGCGCAAGCTCACCGCCAGCATCAGCCGTTCGCACACCACCGTGGTCTTCATCAACCAGATTCGCATGAAGATCGGCGTCATGT
>DQBD01000018.1:3031-4148 GCA_003526065.1 Gammaproteobacteria bacterium
TCGGCGTCATGTTCGGCAGCCCGGAGACCACTACCGGTGGTAACGCATTGAAGTTCTATGCGTCGGTGCGGCTTGATATCCGGCGGATCGGGGCGATCAAGAAGGGCGAGGAAGTGGTCGGCAACGAGACCCGCGTCAAGGTGGTCAAGAACAAGGTGGCGCCGCCGTTCAAGACCGCAGAATTCGACATTCTCTATGGCATGGGTGTGTCGCGCGAGGGCGAGATTCTGGATCTCGGCGTCAACCTGGGCCTGGTCGAGAAGTCCGGCGCCTGGTACTCCTACAACGGCGAACGGATCGGCCAGGGGCGCGACAACACGCGTGAGTTTTTGCGCGCCAATCCGGAATTGGCCGAGGGGATCGAGGCGCAGGTCAGGGCGCGTCTGTTGCCGGCGCGTCGACAGGCCGAGGCGCCTGCCTGAGGCGCCGGCGCGTGTGGATGACCCGGTTGCAGCGGCTTACGCGCAGGCGCTGAAGCTACTGGCCCGGCGCGAGCACGGTCGGGCCGAGTTGGCACGCAAGCTCGCCCAGCGCGGGTGGGACCGGGATCACGTCGATCCGGCATTGCAGCGGCTGAGCGACGCCGGCTATCTGTCCGACGCGCGCTACGCGCAGGCCCGGGTGGCGGAGTTGCAGCGCCGTCGCTACGGGCCGCTGCGGGCTCAGGCGGAATTGCGCTCACGCGGCGTGGATGACCAGGCCATCGCCGAGGCGGTGCAGGTGGACGACGACGCTTGGTACCGGGCCTGCCGGGCTGCCAGGGCGCACGTCTCCGGTAACCGGTCACCGACGACGGTGGCCGAGCGTAGCCGTTTGCAGCGCCAACTGCAGACGCGAGGCTTCACCGGCGCGCAGATTCGCGCGGCTCTTGGCAAGCACAACAGCGACGACGCATGAAAAGCACCGAAATCCGCCGCAGTTTTCTCGACTTCTTCGCCAGTCAGGGCCACCAGGAAGTTCCGTCCAGTCCATTGGTACCGCACGGCGATCCGACGCTGCTGTTCACCAACGCCGGCATGGTGCAGTTCAAGGACGTGTTCCTGGGGCTCGAGCAGCGTCCGTATCGGCGTGCGGCCTCCGCGCAGCGTTGCGTGCGCGCCGGCGGCAAGCACAACGA
>DQBD01000068.1:0-255 GCA_003526065.1 Gammaproteobacteria bacterium
GCGCGGTGTCACGGCCGCCCAGCTGGCGCCCGACGAGAAGGCGCGCCTGAGCCATCGGGCGCAGGCCACCGTGGCGCTGCGGGCGTTTTTGCAGGAACTGCTCGCCGGCGCCTGAACGCGCCGGGGGCAGGCGCCCTCAGGCGCGCAGCACGAACTCCAGCACGAACTTGCTGCCCAGATACCCCAGCGCCAGCAGGCCGAACCCGACCAGCGTCCAGCGCACGGCGGTCTGTGCCCGCCAGCCGGCGCGCCGGC
>DQBD01000068.1:515-4802 GCA_003526065.1 Gammaproteobacteria bacterium
GCCCGCCAGCCGGCGCGCCGGCGGCCAATCAGCAGCGTGCCGATGACCAGCCAGGCGGCGATGGACAGCGCCGTTTTTTCCAGCAGGTGCGGCGCGAACAGGTCGCCCAGGAACAGCATGCCGGACAGCAGCGCCAGCGTCAGGGCGGAGAAGCCCAGCCCGAGCAACTGAAACAGAAGCCGTTCCATGTCGCCCAGCGGGGGCAGCGCGCGCAGCACGCCGCCGGGTGCATGCTGGCGCAGGCGCAGGTCCTGATAGGCCATGACCATGGCCTGCACGGCGGCAAGCGCCAGCAGGGCGTACGCGGCCAGCGACAACGCGATGTGCAGCGCCAGCGGCAGTGTGTCGGCCAGCGGCAGCGGCGGGGCCCGATCCGGCAGCAACATCAGGAGCGCCGACAGCGCCGCCAGCGGGGCCAACACCACGCCGAGGTTGTGGACCCGGCGCAGCGCCGCTACCGCGGCGAACAGCAGCATGACCACCGCCGCCAGCAATGAAACGGCGTTGCCGAACCCCAGTTCCAGCGCCTGGTCATGGGGGACCACGCGCGCCATCAAAGCCAGGTGCGCGGCTCCCAGCAGCGCGGTGGCCAGCAGCAGCATGCGCCGGATCGGCGGTGATGGATGGCGCAGCTGCCAGCCGTAGCCGGCGCCGAGGCCGAGGTAGGCGGTGGCAAGCAGAAGGGTTGGCAACACGCAGGACAGCCGTGAGCGGGGGCGGAGGCTGATTCTAACGGACCTGGTGTGCCTGACGGAGGGGGCGGGCCGCTCATGCAGGCAGGCGCGGTTCAGGCGGCGCGCGTGACCGAAGTCCGCGGCGTCGCCGTTGCGTGCGGCGGATACAGAAGGTCTTCGCTGTGCAGGAGCATCAGGTCGTCATCCAGGTCGGCGGCTGCCAACCGCGCCAGCACCTGTGCATTGCTGTCGATGTGCGCGATGACGCGGTCGCCGCGGCGCTGGGCGAGCGTCAGGGCGGCCTGCTTGGCGGCGGTGACATCGTCACGCCAGCCCTGCGGCGTGAACCAGGCGAGCGAATCGGTGAAGTGCAACTCGTACCCAATGGCCAGTGCATTGAGACCGCGCAGCGTGTCTTGACGCAGGAACTCGGGGCGGGCGGAGTTGATGCCGACCCGTGTGCCGGGCTGGCGGTGCAGCCAGGCCGCCAGTGCCAGCAGGCCGCGGTACGGCGCATGCGCCATGCGCAAGATGTCGCCGGCGTGGCGATGGCGCCGGTGCCAGGACAGTACCTGTGGCTGTTCGGCGGCCGGTACGTCGCACGTTTCCAGCACCGTTTCGATAGTGCGGCCGAACGGATCGATGTCCGCCGGCGCCAGACGGGCGAAGTGGGCCGTCGCGTGGGCCGCGTCGTAGGCGCGTAGCAGTTCGGTCAGCGCCAGGCGCATGTCCAGGAAGGTGCCATCGACGTCGAACAACACCAACAGGCGTTGCTGGGGGAATCGGCGTCGGGTGGTGTCGTGATGGTGCAGCAGGGCGCGGGTCCAGTCACGCATGGTTGTTTCCTCTGTCTGTGGCCTTGCGCGGGATGCTAGACAGCGGCGGTTAAACTTTGGTTAATCCTGGTTTTCTTTTCCCGACAGGCCGCCGCCCCGATGACACGACTGGTCCTTGCTTCCACCTCCCCGCGCCGGCGCGAACTGCTGGCGCAGCTTGGCGTGGTATTCGACGTGTTGCCGGTGGCAGTCGATGAGCAGCCGTTGGCGTCAGAGCAGGCTGCCGATCACGTATGCCGGCTGGCGTTGGCCAAGGCCCGTGCCGGCGCCGCCCAGGCCGGTGCCGATGTGTGCGTGCTGGGCGCCGACACGGTGGTGGTGGTCGACGGTGAGATCTTTGGCAAGCCGGTGGACGCGGACGGCGCGGCGGCCATGCTGCGCCGTCTTTCAGGGCGCACGCATCAAGTGCTCAGCGCCGTCGCGCGGGTGCATCGCGGCGGCCATCAGGTGCGCTTGAGCGAGAGCACGGTGACGTTCCGGGCCCTGTCGGCGGCCGAGATCACCGGTTATTGCGCCACCGGGGAACCGCTGGACAAGGCGGGGTCCTACGCCATTCAGGGGCGCGCGGCCGCCTTCGTGCGGCATCTTGAGGGCAGTTACTCGGGCGTGGTCGGGTTGCCGCTGTTCGAAACGGCGGAGTTGCTGGCAGGCGTCGCCTGACCGGGACGCGCCCGCCGGCGCCCGTCAGGCACCGGCGGGCGTGGGCTCACATCTGGGCGCCCGTAGGAGTCAGCACGATCTCCACCCGGCGGTTCTGTCGACGCCCGTCGGGGGTGTCGTTGCTGGCCACCGGCTGCGTTTCGCCGTAGCCGATGGTGGTCAGGCGGGCGGGTGCCACGCCCCGGCTGATCAGGTAGTTGGCTACCGCCTGCGCGCGCCGTTCGGACAGTTGCTGGTTGTAGCTGGCCGAACCGGTGCTGTCGGTGTGTCCGGCCACCTGCACGCGGGTGTCCTGATATTCGGTGATGGTGGCCGCCACCTGGTTCAGGGTGTCCTCGAAGGCCACGGACACCTGGGCGCTGTCGGTGGCAAACGTGACGTGACCGGGCATGTTCAGGACGACGTTGTCGCCCTGACGCGAAACCTCGACGCCGCTGCCGGCGGTCTGCTGGCGAAGTTTCTCCTCCTGGTTCTGCATGTACTTGCCGACGCCGGCGCCGATGGCGGCACCCGCGGCGGCGCCGATGGCGGCGCGCTTGCCGCGATCCCCACCGCTGACGCCGCCGAGCACGGCCCCGGCGGCGGCACCGATGGCGGCACCCTGGCCGGTCTTCGTCATCTCGCGCTGACCGGTTTCGGGGTTGGTGGCGCAGCCCGCCGTGAGCAGCGCGGCGAGGCCGATGGCACAGGTTGCACGGAACGGTGTTTTTGTCATTGGTGAGATCCTTTGCAGGTATGAAGATGGGCTGCCGGCGGCACCCCGGGGTTTCCGGGCGCCTGCCTGGCGCGCATGAGCGGTCCGGTTGCCCGGGTCGGGCGCCGTCCATAACGGGTTGGACGGGGGGATTGCGATTTAGTTGCGTGGCCGGCGTTCGGTGAATCGATTTTTAAAGAGTCACTACACGCCTGCCTGACGACGAGCAGCACGCTCGTCGGCCCGTCGCTCGCGTCGGGCGCCGGCCACGTGCCCCAGCAGCAGGGCCGGCAGGGCGAGTCCCATCAGCCAGTGGCTGACGGACAGCCACTGACGCAGGGTTTCGTCTGCGGCGTAGTACAGGCCCCAGCCGCCGAGTGCCAGCAGGGCGCAGGCGATCAGTACGAGAAGGCCGCTGGTACGCCGCTGACGCGGCCGCCATGCCGGCCATACATGGCGCGCCAGCAGTGCGCCGAGTCCGGTCAGGGTGGGCACAGCCAGCAGGCCGTGCAGGCGCATGAGCCAGATTTCGGCAGGGTGATGCTGTGGGCCGAATGCGCCCTCGACGCGAACCCAGGTGTGCAGCACGAGCCAGGCGATACCCGTCAACAGCAGCAACAGGCACGCGACATAGACCGAGCGCCGCGCCAGTGTGCCCAGGCGCGGTGTGGTGAGGACGTAGCGCGGACCGGCTTTCATGCGGCAGGCAGGTGCAGTGCCTGCGCGCGCAGGCGATGCAGTGCTGTGCGGGCCGTGGACGGGTCGAGCGCGGCGGGCTTGGTCAATGCATCGGCATACAGGCAGCGATCGGCCAGCACGGTCACGCTGTCGCCGCTGCCGAGCGCCCGACCGCTGAGCGGATCGACGAGCGGCGAGCACCAGCCACGGCCGCGGCGCCGGCGCGTGTCGAGCACACAGCTGCTGGCCACGGCGCCCGCCAGACGTGGCGGCAGCAGGTGCAGGCGGCCGGGATCGCCCGGGTCGCGGATGGCGATCTGCCGTGCCGTGGGGCCGTAGAAGCGAAGGTCGCCTCCGGCATTCACGCAGGCCTGCGGCACGCCGGCACGGCGCAGCGTGGCGATGGCCAGATCGACCGCGTAGCCCTTGGCGATACCGCCGAGGTCGATCAGCAGCGGTTTGCGGAAATGCACGGTACGTCGCTCGCCGAGATGAACGTCGTACCAGCGGCCGCCCCGTTCGACGGTACCGCGCTTCGGCAAGTAGCCCCAGTGCACGAGGGTGGGGGCGACGGTGACGTCAAAGCGGCCGTCGGTCAGCGCACTGACGCGGCCGGCGGCCCGCAGCACCTGCCACAGGTGACCGCTGACGGTCGTCGGTGTGGTGGCTGCCTGGCGGTTCAGGCGCGACAGTTCACTGTCCGGATCGTGAAAGCTCATCAGCGCGTGCACGCGCGCGACGGCCC
>DQBD01000095.1:0-125 GCA_003526065.1 Gammaproteobacteria bacterium
GGCAGCACGCTGGCATACAGGCCGACCTGCGGCGGCAGGCCGGCGACCACGGCATAGGCCATGGCCTGGGGGACCAGCAGGACGGCGGTGACGGTGCCGGCGACGGCGTCGGCGGCGGCATCGGC
>DQBD01000095.1:403-586 GCA_003526065.1 Gammaproteobacteria bacterium
CGGCGTCGGCGGCGGCATCGGCTCGGTTGTACTGTCGCAGCCAGCGCAGGGGCGGCAGGCGGCGGGCGAGGCGGGCGGTCAGGGCGGGCTTCAGAACGGCGGCTCCGGGTCGGCTCTTTGCCGACATTATCGGCCGCCTATGGCTCCCCGGCACATGCAGCGCCGGGGAAGCAGCAGGCGCGG
>DQBD01000095.1:833-19503 GCA_003526065.1 Gammaproteobacteria bacterium
AGCGGGCGGGGCGGGTCACCCCCGCCGCGCCAAGGCTCAGTAGACGGCGTCGGCGCGGTAGCGCTCGGGCAGGTTTTCAGGCCGCCCGTGGGGCGCGGCGGCGCCGCTGTCCCAGTACGCCTCCACGCGCGGGTGCATGACCTTGCGCCACAGCGGCGGGATCATGGCGACCCACAGCATGGTGAGGTAGCCGAACGGCAGACGCGGCGCGTCGTTCATCACGCGCAGGATCTGGTAGGGGCGGCCGACGTTGGCGTGGTGGTCGGAATGGCGGTCGATCTGGCAGAAGAACAGGCTGCTGACCAGGAAGCTGTCGTCCCAGGCGTGCGCGTCGCGGATGGTTTCCCAGCCGCCTTCCGGCAGGCGCCGGCGCGCCAGGCCGTAGTGTTCCAGGAAGTCGGCCACCGCCAGCAGGCCACGCGCGAACAGGAAGTGCGCGATGAACAGCGGCAGGGCCAGCCAGCCGAACAGGCTGATCATCACCACCAGCCAGGTCACCGGCAGCACGGTCATCCACAGCATGCCGTTGTGCAGCGACCACGGCGAGCGGCCCTGGCGGCGCAGGCGCTCGGCCTCGATTTCCCAGCCCATCAGTGTCTTGAGCACGATGCTGCGCGGGCCGAACACCCACACGTTCTCGCCGTACTTGGCCGAGCCGGGGTCTTCCGGCGTGGCGACCCGGTTGTGGTGCCCGTAGTTGTGGTAAATGGCGAAGTCGCACATGTTGATGGGCGTGAACAGCAGGATGCCCATCCAGCGGTCGAAGCGCTGGCCGTGGTGCGCCAGCTCATGCGCCGCGGTGGCGCCAAAGCCGACCGCGATCGACGACGACAGCAGCAGGCCGATCTGTTCAAGCGTGCTCAGCTGCCCGCCAGTGAACAGCCAGTAGCTGAAGACGGCCACGGCCCACTGTGCCGGCACCAGCACCCACAGCATGACCCGGTAGAACAGGCTCTTCTCGAGCGCGGCTTCGTCTTCCGGGCGGTGATTGATGTTGTCCGGCCCGACGAACGGGTCGATCAGCGAAACCGCCGCGAACACCATCACCGTCAGCCAGTGCCAGATGCCGCCGCCCAGCAGCCATCCGAGCACCGGCAGCGCCAGCAGGCCGATCAGAGGCCAGGTTGTGACACGGGCGACCACGCTCAACTGCGTGGTGCCGGGTTTCAAGACGCCTTCCATGGTTTTCTCCACGACGTGGAGACGGCCACCCTGGCCGTCCTAACTGCGTCATGGTAACGGGTTCGGCGTCCTTTACAAGTGTTCGGGATGTCGGTGCGGGCTGGCTTTCAGGGGTGGTGGCGCCGCGCCAGCGTGCCCATCAGTTGCGGGTCCGCGAATGCGCGGGTGAGTGCGTTCGACACCGTCTGGTTGACCAGCCGCTGACTGAGCGCCGGTGCCGGATGGAAGGCCACTTCCTGTTCCTGATGCGCGCGGTAGGTCGTGGTGTAGCTGGCATGGCCCGCGACGGCCGCAGCCCGTATGTCGGCATCCACGAACACCGTCTTCTTCATCACCGCGCTCGACAGGTCATACGTGATCTGCAGCACCTCCAGCGTCAGCGTGTTGGCGAGCGGCGTGGGCGCCGGCTCGACGGCGAAGCCGAGGCGTTCGAGCGCCAGCGTGGCTTCCCGGTACACCACGTCCACCACGTTCACGGCCGGGTCAATGCCGGTCACGGCGCCGTTGCGCTGTGCCTCGGTCAGCGGGCGGCGATCGACCACCTGCACGGCCACCGGCGTGCCCTGGCCGATGTTGCGGGCGGCGACGTCGATGGTGGGTTTCAGGTCGAGGCGTTGCGGGGCGGTGCTGCAGGCAGCGACGAGCAGCGCAAGTACAGGCACGAGGAGCAGGGTGGGTGCGCGCATCGGAGGGAACTTCACCGGGGTGGACCGAAGAGGGCGCCTATTGTGCCCGTCCGTCAGGCGCCCGGCCGCAGCGTGACGAATGATTTTGGCGCCGTGGTTACGGTCGGGCGCGAACGTCCTAGAAAGGCTCAACCGCCGGGCGCAGGTCGAGCTCCAGCGTCCAGGCCCTCGGGTCCTGAACATGCAGTTGCCAGTAGGTTTCGGCGATGGCATCCGGCGCCAGCACGGTGTGATCGGCGCGCTCCGGTTGGCGCTGACGCAAGCGCGGCGTGTCGATCTGGCCGTCGATCACGACATGGGCCACGTGCACACCCTGAGGGCCATATTCCCGCGCCATGCTCTGTGCCAGCGCGCGCAGGCCGAACTTGGGGACCGCCAGCGTGGCGAAGTTTTTGCTGCCGCGCCAGGCGGCAGTGGCGCCTGTCAGCAGCACGGTGCCGCGTCCGGCGTGCGCCATGGCAGGCAAAAGCGCGCGGGCGAACAAAAACGCGCCGAGGCATCCGGTACGCCAGGCTGCCTCGAATTGCTCGGGGGTGACGTCGGTGAGGCCGCCGGGCCGGTAGCCGCCGGCGTTGTAGATGAGCACCGACGGCTCGCCCAGATCGCGCTCGACCGCCTCGCAGACCGTTTGCACCGCGGCGGCATCGGTGGCGTCGGCGGCATAGGTTTTCAGGCGCGGGCCGAGGTCCGTCAGCTGGGCGCTGGCATGCGACAGGGTGTCGGCGTGCCGCGCCACCAGCGCCAGCGCGAAGCCTTCACGGGAGAATCGGCGGGCCAGCGCAAGGCCCAGGCCAGGGCCGGCGCCAACGATGATCGCAGTGGGCCAAGTGCTCATGGTGCTTACCTCGGGCGTTGTCGGGAACGTTCGAAATCAATCGACCGTCAAGGTCGATGGTACGCCGCCGTGCTCAGCGCAGATTGATTTTCCGGCTGGATTCTGAAAGTATCCGGCGCTTGCCATCCGTCACCAGCAGTGCCCGGAGTGGCGCCGGCTGCCAACCGTTCGGTCCAGGGCTGGACCGGTCGTTCAGTCAAAGTCTTTCAAGAAGTTTCTGAAGCCAAATACCGCATATGGAGTGCGCACCATGCTTGAGTACAGCCGCAACGACGCCAAATCCTGGGCTCTGAAGACCGTCAAGGGCTTTTACCAGTGCCCGATCAGCCCGGTCACGGCCGACGGCAAGATGGACGAAGCCGGTCTGCGCGAGAACATCGAGAAGTTCATCGACGTCGGCATCGACGGCCTGGTGGTCGGCGGTTTCATCTCCGAGTGCTGGAACCTGACCCTGGCCGACTGGTACCGCTATCACGAAGTGGTGGCCGACGCCGCCAAGGGCCGCATGCAGCTGGCCACCATCATTCTCGACCCGTCCGTGCATCAGGCGCTCGAGAAGATGAACTACGTCGAGAAGCTCGGCTTCCAGAGCGCCGAGGTCATCAACCCGGTGGTGCAGCTGCGTTCGGACGACGAGATCTACGCCTGGTACAAGTACCTGACCGACCGTAGCAACATGGCCGTGTGCCTGTACCGCACGGCGGTGTCGGGCAAGGTGATCGGCTTCGACCTGATCAAGCGCCTGGCCGACCTGGACACCGTCGTGGCCGTCAAGCAGGGCAGCCTGGTGCGTGCCGAGACGCTGAAGCTGCGCCGCATGGTGCGCGAGGACTTCATCGTGTCCGACCCGAACGAGGCGGTGTTCCTGGACGACCTGCGTCGCGGTGGCCAGGTGGTCTGGGGCGAGATGTCCTACCTGGTCTACGGCAAGAAGCGCGCCCTGATCGACCAGTACCGCCAGCTGGCGGCCGAGGGCAAGTGGGAAGAGGCCTACCAGGTGTCCGAGCAGCTGGCGCCGGTGCGCGAGTTCCTGGAAGACATGCTGGTCTGGGAAATCGTGAAGACCGCGACCTACGCCGGTGCGGTCGGTGGCATCAAGGTCTGGTTCGAGGCGCTGGGCTTCAACGCCGGCAGCCTGATCCCGCCGGTTGCGCCGCCGAGCGAAGAAAAGAAAGAGTGGATCCGCGGCAAGGTGCAGGAGTTGGGCCTGGTCTGACCAGGCCTGCCTCGGTCCCGATAACAGCGAGGAGATGAGCGATGCCGGATTACAGCCGTAAGGACGCCAAGGCCTGGGCGCTGGAGAAGGTCAAGGGCTTCTACATGTGCCCGATCAGCCCGGTCGGTGACGATTTTCAGTTCGATTACGCGCAGTTGCGCGAGAACATCGATCAGTTCATCGACATGGGCATCGAGGGTCTGGTGGTCGGCGGGTTCATCGCCGAGTGCTGGAATGTGCCGCTGCGCGAGTGGCTGAAGTACCACCAGGTGGTGGCGGAAGCCGCGCGTGGCCGCATTCCGCTGTGGACCATCATCCTTGATCCGTCTGTGCACCAGGCGCTCGAGAAGCTGGACTACGTCGAGAAGCTCGGTTTCGAGGGCGCGGAGGTCATCAACCCGGTGGTGCAGATGCGCACCGACGATGAGATCTTCGACTGGTTCAAGTACCTGACCGATCGCAGCAACCTGGCCGTTTGCCTGTACCGCACGCCGGTGTCGGGCAAGGTGCTGGGTTTCGACCTGATGCGCCGCCTGGCGGACCTGGACACCTGCGTGGCCGTCAAGCAAGGCCACCTGGTGCGGGCCGAGACGCTGAAGCTCCGACGCGACCTGCGCAAGGACTTCATCGTTTCGGATCCGTACGAGGCGGTGTTCCTGGACGATCTGCGCCAGGGCGGCCAGGTGGTGTGGGGCGAACTGTCCTACATTCTCTACGGCAAGCTGCGACCGCTGGTCACCGAGTACCGGCGGCTGGCGGCCGAGGGCAAGTGGGAAGAGGCCTATCAGGTGTCCAGCAAGCTGGACCCGGTGCGCGACTACTACGCGGATGTGTTCCTGTGGACCGTGGCGCAGACGGCGACCTATGCGTCGGCGCTGGCGGGCCTGAAGGTGTGGTTCGAGGAGATCGGACTGCACGCCGGGCGCATCATGCCGCCGGTGCGTGAGGCACCGGAGCCGTTCAAGCAGGAAATCCGCGACACGCTGCGCAAGCTGGGCGTGGTCTGATACCTGTCAACGGCTGAGATATGAACCCGGTCACCGCGCGGCGGTGGCCGGGTTTTTTTATGCGCCGCCCGCCCGGTTCACGTCGGTGGCGTGTCCTGCCAAAGGCGGCGGCCGACCAGGGTGGCGAAGGGCACCGCGCCGGCAAGAAGTAGCCAGTAGTACGTGGCAAAGCGCCAGGCCAGCAGCGCCGCCGCCAGTGTGGCCGCAGGCAGCCACGGCGCGAGCAGTGCGCCAATGCCCACTTCCACGCCGCCACTGCCGCCCGGCAGCAGGGTGGCCTGGCCGGCGCCGAAGCTGATCATCTGTATCAGGAACAGGTACGACCACTGGACCGGCTCGGCCAGGCTGCGCACGATCCAGTACAGCACGCTGTAGCGCAGCAGCCAGTGGCCCATGCACAGCAGGTACACCAGCCCCAGGCGCCAGCGCGCCAGGCCAAGAAGCAGCGTGAGTCCGTGACGAAAACGCAGGATCCAGCGCGCCAGCTGGCGCCGTCGGCTGGCCGAAATGTGCAGGCGATGCAACACACGTCCGGCCCAGAGCAGTACGCGGCGGTAGTCGCGCACGGTCAGCCACAGCAGGGTGCAGCCGCCGATCAGCAGTGACAGCAGGACGCCGACGGCCCAGCCGACGTGCAGTTCCTGGGGACCGGCCAGCAGCAACGGCGAGATGATCAGCAGTGCCGCCAGGAAGAACGTCAGGTCGAGCGCCTGGTCGAGTGCGTACATGGCCGCTGCCTGGGTGTTGTCCACCCCGCATTGGCCGACCAGGTATACGTAGGCCAGCGCGCCGCCACTGCCGGCGGGCGTGGCATTGGTGGCGAACTCGATGGCCATGATGCGGCTGATGGCGCGCGGCAGACCGACGCGTTGGCCGAGCCCACCGAGCACCAGGCACAGGCGGCTGGCGTTGATCACCCATCCTGCCGAGACGCTGCCGATGGCAACAAGCCATACCTGCAGGGACAGGTTGCGCAGTTCCGGCAGCAGTGCGCTGCCGCCGATGAACACCGGCACCAGTGCGCCCACGGCCAGGGCCAGGGCAATCAGCAGTACGGCGCGTTTCAAGCGGCCAGGTCCAGCCAGGTGGATTTGGTCAGCGGGCGGCGATGGCGCAGCAGCGCACGCAGGGTGTCGGTCCAGAAGCGTTGGGCGCGGTCGTGTTGCATGTCGACTGGATGAAGGCCCAGACGCAGCAGGGGGGTGTCACGGTAGTGCGCCAGAAGGGCCTGGTTGAAACCGCGCGAGACCAGGCGACGCGCGGCGCTGCGGGCACTCCACACCAGGCCCGGGGCGGGATAGGTACGCCCTCGGTGCAGATCGATCAGGGTGCGCGCAGTGCTGGTGTAGCGCAGGCCACACTCGGCCACTGCCGCGCGTCCACCTGGTCCGAGCAGCCAGGCCGGCGCCACGAACCCGGCCGGTCGCCAGCCGAACTCGGCGAACAGTGCCAGGCCGCGCCTGAGCCGTTCGACCGCCGCGCCCCGGCCAAGACGGTAGAACTCCGCCTCGCGGGTGTATATGCGGCGCATCCACCAGTCCACGGGATCACCGCGCAGGGGGGTGTCGTCGGCGTGAAAGTAGCCGTGCAGAACAATCTCGTCGCCCTGCCGGCGTCGAGCCTCCATCGCCTGCACGAACCACGGGTTCCGGCGCAGGTCGCCCTGGTGGTGGAAATCGGGCACCACCAGCAGTGTGAGGGGCACCTGATGGTGGTCCGCAAACGCCACCAGGGGGCGGTACAGCGGCCAGCTGTGCGGGGCGACGTCGTGCAGCACCACGCACAGTGCGGGATGCGGTTCAGTGCTGGGCACGGTTCACCGCCGGGTTGTGCGCGCGGTAGCCGCCGAGCAGGTGTCGGTAGTGATCGAGCTGGCGCTGCAGGGTGCTTTCCCAGGCGAAGTGTTCCTCCGCGCGGCGCCGGGCCCGCCGGCCCATGAGCCCCGCGTCGAGGACGAACAGGGTGCGTGTGGCGTCCACCAGGCCGTCGCGTGTCACGTCCGGCGTCAACACGCCCGTGCCCGGCACGACCAGCTCGGGCAGGGCGCCGTGATGGGTGCCGATGACCGGCAGCCCGCTGGCCATTGCCTCCAGTACCACGAGGCCGAACGTCTCCTGGTCGCCTGCGTGGATCAGTGCATCGCAGGCGGCCAGGTGGCCGGCCAGCTGCGGTGCCGGCAGGTAATGGGGCACCGTCGTGACATTGCGCGCGGTCGTGTGTGGCATGCCGGGGCCGATCAGCAGCAGGTGATATCGGTTGCCCAGCGCCTGGGCGGTGGCCAGCAGGAGGTCGATATTCTTCTCGCGGGCGGCGCGACCGGCGAACACCAGCAGGCGTGTGTCGCGCCCGATGCCCAGGCGCATGCGAAGCTTCGGGTCAGCGTGACGGGGATGAAACCGCTGCACGTCGACGCCGAGCGGTTGCACGAGGGTTCGCGGTATGCCCAGGCCCTCGAGCTGGCGGGCCATGACGCGGCTGGGCGCGCAGACGGCATCGAACTGGCGGTACAGACGCCGGATGTAGTGTTCGGCCAGCGTGCGCGCTGAGGGGCCCAGGCGTCGCGCCACCAGGCGCGGGACATCGGAGTGATAGAAACCGATCACCGGCACGTCGAGTCGCTGGCCAGCCGCCAGCGCGACCCAGGCCAGCCGGTAGGGGTCGCCTGCTTCGATCAGGTCCGGTTGCAGTCGACGCAGCATGTGCAGCCAGTGACCGCCGCGCAGCGGAAAGCGATAGCCCGAGGCGCCCAGTGGGGGCGCGGGCAGACAATGGAAATCCGCATCGGGCATGCAGGTGCCCGCGGGCACCAGCACACTGTGGCGGACCCCGGCCTGGCGTGTCAGGTAGTGGTGCTTGCTGTCGAGGTAGGTGCGCACGCCGCCGCTGGTCGGGGCATAGAACATGGTGACGTCGGCGAGGTGCACGCGGCGGACTCGTTGAAGTGGGTGGTCAGGGCGTGGGAAAGCGCTGGCAGTTTTGAGTGCCGGACACGCCATCCGGTTCCCTGGCAGGGGGCACCGCAGGCCGCAAGCGGCCGGTAATCCACGCTACAGTGCGTTCCCCCGGGCCGCATGACAGCGGGCGGGCACGCTAGCACAGGCGAGGGAAACTGATATGACATCCACATCGGGGCACACCGGTACCCAGGTCGTCCGCCAGATCAAGGTCTGGGACTGGCCGGTGCGGTTGTTCCACTGGCTTCTGGTGTCGCTGCTGGCGGCGGCGTGGATCACCGCCGAGGCCGGCATCGAGTACATGCACTGGCACATGCGTTGTGGCTACGCGGTCATCGCCTTGCTGCTGTTTCGTCTGCTGTGGGGCGTATGGGGCAGCGGCAGTGCGCGCTTCGGTCGCTTTCTGCGTGGACCGGGCGCGGTGCTGGGGTACGCGCGGGCCTGGTTCAGTCGCCGCCCAAGGCACTTCCTGGGGCACAACCCGCTCGGTGGCTGGATGGTGGTGGTGTTGCTGGCGTTGCTGGCGGTGCAGGCGGTCAGCGGTTTGTTTGCCAACGACGACATCTTCAATGAAGGCCCACTGATGGCGTGGGTCAGCAAGGACACCAGCGATTGGTTGACCTTCATCCACAAGCGCAACTTCGACGTGTTGCTGGTGGCGGTCGGCCTGCACGTGGTGGCCGTGATGCTGTACCTGGTGCGTGGCGACAATCTGCTGAAGCCGATGTTGACCGGCCGAAAGCCGCCCGGCGACTACGCCGACCAGCCGCCTGTCCTGGCGCCCCTGTGGCGTGCAGCGCTGTTGATGGCGGTCAGTGCCGGTGCCGTGTGGTTGTTGGTGGAGGTGGCGCCGTGAGCCGCCGCTGGACGCACGAATACCCTTCGGGTAAGGTTCCGGCGCACTCCCGGTGCCGCTTGGCAGCGGGGTCCCGCGCCCCGGTAGCTCAGCTGGATAGAGCGTCCCCCTCCTAAGGGGAAGGTCACACGTTCGAATCGTGTTCGGGGCACGCTTTTGCCCTGACGGCCCACCGCATCCGAGCATGTCGCCGCCTTCCGTTACCCGCCTTGCCCTGCTGCGTGCGCTGGCCGATGGTGCCTGGCACGGCGGCGCCGAGCTGGCTCAGTGCTTGGGTATCAGTCGTGCCGCGGTGTCCAAGCAGGCGCAAAGCCTGGCAGCCTGGGGCGCCCCGGTGAGTACGCAGCGTGCACGCGGCTATCGGCTCGAGGGCGGTCTTGACCTTCTTCAGGCCGATCGGCTGCAGCACCTGCTCGGTGCGGTGGTGCCGGCGGGCGGCATCGAACTGTTCGACTCCCTGCCGTCCACCAACAGTTACCTGATGGCACGGATCGCGGCCGGTCACTGGCCCTCGGTGTGCCTGGCCGAGCATCAAAGCGCCGGTCGCGGCCGGCGTGGTCGGCAATGGCATTCGCCGTTCGGGCGCAATCTTTACGTATCGGTGGCACAGCGCTACGAGAGCGGACCGGCCGCATTGGCGGGACTGAGCCTCGCCATCGGCGCCGCCCTGGCGCAATTGCTGACCGGGCTCGGCGTTGAACAGGTCAGCCTGAAATGGCCAAACGACGTGCTGTGCGGCGGGGGCAAGCTGGGCGGTATCCTGATCGAGTTGCAGGGCGACACGCAGGGGCCGTGCTGGGCCGTGGCGGGCCTGGGGCTGAATGTGAACATGCTGATCGCCGACGGGGGTGGCATCGAGCAGGCCTGGAACAGCCTGGCGCGTGCCAGTGGCCGCGCCTGGGACCGTACCGGGCTGGCGGCGCAGGTGGTGGAGGCGTTATTGCGGGTGATGCACACCTTTCCGGAAACCGGACTGGAGCCGTGGCTGCCCAGCTATGCACGCTTCGACGGCCTGGCCGGGCGAACGGTGCACGTCGACTGGGCCGGCGAGCGCGTGGACGGGACGGCCCGCGGCATCGCTCCCAACGGTGCCCTTCTGCTGGACTGCGCGGGTCGGCAACGCCAGATCTGGGGCGGTGACGTGTCGGTCAGGGCCGGTGATGGACCTGCTGTTTGATCTTGGCCACAGCCGCCTGAAATGGGCCGGCTGGGCGGATGGTCGGTTGGTACAGCCGCAGGCGGTGGTGTGGCGTGGACAGGATCCGGCCGAGGTGTGCCGGCAGGTGCTGCACGGCCTGGGTACGCCACGGCGGGTGGCGATCGCCGCGGTGGTGCGTGGCAGCATGTTGCAGGCGCTTGAGCAGGCGTTGGCGGCGTACTGGCAGGGCGAGGTGGTACGTCCGGCGGTGACGGCGCGCTGTGGCGACGTGTGCAACGGCTATCGCGAGCCGGCGCGCCTGGGATTCGACCGCTGGGCAGCGCTGCTTGGTGCCTGGGCGCAGCGGCCGGGGCGGGCGGCGATCGTCATTGATTGCGGTTCGGCGGTGACGGTGGATGGACTGCGACAGGACGGCCAGCACCTGGGAGGGGTGATATTCCCGGGACCGCTGATGATGGCCGATGCGTTTTACGACCGAACCGGCCTGGTGGCGCAGCCGCCCGGCAACGCGACCGACGTGGCGGCAGTCGCCACAGCGGACGCCGTGGCTGCGGGAACACGGCTGGCGGCTCTCGGTGGCATCGAGCGGGCGGTGGACGCCTGGTTGCGGCGCCTGCCCGATGCCGATGTGTGGTTGACCGGCGGCGATGCGCCGGCGTTGCGACAGGCGTTGACGTTACCAATAAACACACGGCTGACCCCCCATCTGGTCCTGGAGGGCCTGGGGCGCATGCTGGAATGGGAGGCGCGATGAGAGCGATGGTCTGGATACTGCTGGTTCTCAATGGACTGGTTGCCGTTGCCTGGTTGAGTGGCGTCGCCGTGCCGGCCGCGGCGACTGAGGAACAGTCGCTTCGCGGTGATACGGCGGTGCCCTTGAGGTTGCTGAGTGAGTTGCCGCACGCGCCGCGCCTGCTGGACAGGTCCCTGCCGGCGGTTGCCCAGTCGGGTGAGCCGGTGTCGGTGGGTTCCGACGGCGCGGCGCCGCCCGTCGCGCAAGCGGCCGAGACACCCGAGACACCCGAGGCAGCCGGCCTGGCCGAAGCATCCGAGGCCGTCGTGGCGCCGGTTTCCGACGAACCGACCGTCGCACCGGTGTCAGGCCCCGCGCAGCAGGCGATGGCTGAGGTACCCGGTAGCGAGGCCGACCCACCCGCGGTGGGGTCGCCGCCGGGGGGCGCGCAGCCGGGCGAACCGGTTTGCTACCGCACGGCCGACCTGGCGGGGGATGCCTATCAAGCTGCCGGCGAGCGCTTGCGGGCGGCGGGCTTCGATGCGCTGGACCTGCAGCCGCAAAACCGGGCCCGACCGCGGTATTGGGTGTACTGGTCAGGAACGGTGGATCAAGTGGGCGCAGTCGAGGCACGGCTGAAGACCGCTGGGATCGATGACTGGTACCGCATGCGCGTGCCCGGTCGCCAGGCGCGGGTAGCGCTGGGCGTGTACGGGAACAAGGAAGGTGCCCGGCGGCGGCAGCGGGCGTTGGCGGGGCAGGGCGTGCAGGCGCAGGTCGAGGAGCGCTATGCGGCACAGGCCAGTCTGCGTTGGGTCTGGCGCGCATTGCCGGCGCGCGTGGAGGCAGTGGAGGCTGACCTGGCCGGGCAGGGTGTGCGCCTGGAACGCTGCTCCTGATCTGTGTTTGCCGGCGCCGGTGGCGACCTGGAGCCACCGGCGACGCATAATGTGCCCCGGCCCGCGCCGCCGCGGGCCCGCTGGCCGACCATGCGCGTTGGCTGTCCCCACGACCAGGCCGACGCCTTCATGACTGAGCCCACCGAGCACGCCGCCGACGACGTACAGCAACACCTGCGCGAAGTGCAGGAGATGCTGGCGCGCAATCGGTTGGTCGAGGACCTGGTGCATCGGCAGGAAGACATGCCCCGGCACCAGCTGGTCGAGCAACTGGTCCAGAAGCAGAACGACGCGGCTTTGCAGGAGCGCCTGGACAGCCTGCACCCGGCCGACATCGCCTTCATCCTGGAAGCGCTGCCGCTGGATGATCGGCGCTTTGTATGGGATCTGGTCAAGGCGGAGCGTGACGGCGAGATCCTGATCGAAGTTTCGGATGCGGTTCGCGAGTCGCTGATCGAGGTCATGGACCCGGCCGAGTTGCGCGCGGCGGCCCAGTCACTCGACGCGGATGAGTTGGCTGACCTGGCGCCCGATCTGCCGGCCGAGGTCATCGAGGACGTCTTCCAGGCACTGGATGTGACCGAGCGTGAGCGGCTGCGGTCGGCCATGTCCTATCCCGAGGATTCTGTCGGTGCGCTGATGAGCTTCGACATCGCCAGCGTGCGCGAGGAGGTGCGTCTGGAGGCGGTGTTGCGCTATCTGCGCCGGTTCGAGGCACTGCCGGACCATACCGATGCCCTGTACGTGGTGGACCGCGAGGGGCATCTGAAGGGGCTGTTATCGCTCGAGACACTGTTGCTGAACGACCCGGAGCGTCCGGTCGGCGAGGTGATGCTGCGCGAGGGCGTGATCAGCTTCGAGCCAGAGGATGACGCAGGCGAAGCGGCCCAGGCATTCGAGCGTTACGACCTGATCTCCGCGCCGGTGATCGACTCGCAGCGGCGTGTGATCGGACGCCTCACCGTGGACGACATGGTCGACTTCATTCGTGAAGAGGGCGAGGCGGTGCTGTTGGCGCGCGCGGGTCTGCGCGAAAGCGAGGACGTGTTCGCCTCGGTGTGGGATTCGGTGCGCAACCGTTGGTCTTGGCTGGCCATCAACCTGGTGACGGCCTTCATCGCCTCGCGGGTTATCGGGCTGTTCGAGGACTCAATCGAAAAGCTGGTCGCGTTGGCCGCCCTCATGCCCATCGTGGCAGGCATCGGCGGCAACTCCGGCAATCAGACCATCACCATGATCGTGCGCGCCAGTGCCACCGGTCAGGTGGCGCCGGATGCCGCCAGTCGTCTGTTACGCAAGGAGCTTGGCGTCAGCACCGTCAACGGGCTGGTATGGGGAGGGCTGCTGGGGGTTCTGGCAGGGGTGCTGTACGGCAACCTGGCGCTCGGCGCCGTGATGACCGCCGCCATGACGCTCAACCTGCTGCTTGCCGCCACCGCAGGCGTGATGATCCCCATGCTGCGCATTCGCCTGGGCGCGGATCCGGCCCTGGGCAGTTCCGTCCTGATCACCGCCCTTACCGACTCGGGCGGATTTTTGATCTTTCTGGGTTTGGCGACGCTGTTTCTGCTGTAGCGGGCCCAACGCGTGGACGCATCGAGAGCCGTGCGTCGGCGGTGAAAATGGCGGAGAGGGTGGGATTCGAACCCACGTGGAGCTTACGCCCCCAACGGATTTCGAGTCCGCGCCGGTATGGCCACTTCGGTACCTCTCCGTGGTCTGGCTGTCAGGGCCAGTTTGCCGTTGGGCGCGCGTACTATACCATTCGCATCCCGTGTCGCGGACGCTGTGCCCTCAACTCAGGGCCGGCGCCGAACAGCAAAATGAGGACTTCGCCCTGAGATTGGGACTCCCCGAGTGGTGGGGGGCCGGTCTGGTCGCCGCCCTCCTGGCCATGCTTTTTCAATGGCCGGATCTGGCCGAGCGTTATCCCTCGGCATCACAGCTGGAAAGAGTACAGCGTGCCGGTACCGTGCGCGCTGCGGTTCCGCTTGATCCGGGTATCGACCAGGCAGCCTTCAAGGACCTGCATCACGCGTTGCTGCGCGAGTTCGCCAACCGCCTGGATGTGACCGTGACACTGGTGCCGGCGCCCTCGCAGGTCGCGATGTTCGACATGTTGCGGCGCGGAGAAGTGGACGTCGCCGTACCGGCGCGGCCGGTGGGGGACGGGCTGCCCGATTATCTGCGGGCGGCGCCAACCTATTATGAAAGTCAGACGCACTTCGTCTGCAGCAGCGCGGTGCGTCGACGGCCGCGCGAGCTGACGCCGAGCGCGGCGCGTCAGTTACGCGTGTCGAGCAGTGACGGGTACGTGCAGCGCCTGGTGGCCGCCGGCGAGCCGCCGGTTGCCCTGGCGCCGCGCTCGCCGCTGGGTACCGTGCGTCTGCTCGAACAGGTGGCCGCCGGCGAGATTCCGTGCACTTTGGCTCAGCGGGATGAGGTCGAGCGTGCCCGCCAACGCATGCCGAGCCTGCGACTGGGCGAGGCCGTGGGCCCGGTGGGCAGCATTGGCTGGCTCATGCGGAACACGCATGACGAGTCGCTGGCGCGACAGGTGGACCGGTTTTTCGTGCAGGCCAGAAAAAGTGGCCTGTTGGCGCAGTTGCGCAAACAGGAGCATGGCCTGCGGCGCCGGTTCGACGTGGTCGACCTCGAAGGCTTTCGACGCGCCATGGAAACAAAGCTGCCGCGTTTCGAGGCGGATTTCCGCCGCGCCGCGGCCGAGCATGGCGTCGACTGGCGTCTGGTGGCGGCACTGGCGTATCAGGAATCGCGCTGGAACCCGCGTGCCGAGTCACCACGGGGGGCGCGTGGTCTGATGATGCTGATCTCGGCCACGGCACGCAGCATGGGCGCACACGACCGGTTCGATGCGAGCGCCTCCATTGCGGCCGGTACGCGCTACCTGGCGTGGCTGCACGAGCAACTGGGTGACGAGGTGGCCGAGCCGGACCGCACCTGGCTCACACTGGCGGCCTACAACATCGGTCCGGGTGGCCTGGCGCGGGCACGGCGGCATGTGGTGAAGCAGGGCGGCAATCCCAACCGTTGGCCGGAAGTGCGGCGTGTCCTGCCCAGCCTGCAGCCGGGTGCCCGTGGTTGGGAACCGGTGTTTCACGTCGAGAGCGTGCGCCGGTATTTCGCCTTGCTGAGCTCGGTTGACCCGGTCGACGGGCGGCTGGTTCTGGTCGACCTGTAACGCGCGTCGGCGGCGGCCCGGTCAGGTCAGTCGGGCGCGCTGGCGCGGCTGCGGCGGCGCCAGTGGCGACGCCGCGTGAGGGTCAGGATCGGCCCAGACACGGCGTAAGCGGAAAACAGGCTCAGCAGCACCACCGGCGGATTGGTAAACACCACGGCCACGCCGACGGCGATCAGGACGGCGGCGAAGAACGGGATGCGCCCGCGCGGGTCGACTTCCTTGAAGCTGTAGTAGCGCAGGTTGCTGACCATCAGCGCACCGCCTCCGGCGGTGACCAGCAGCGCCAGCGGGGTGCCCACCCATGCTGGAAAATCAAAGTTGTGGCCCGCCCACACGGCGCTTGTAACCAGGGCGGCAGCCGCCGGACTGGGCAGGCCCTGGAAGTATTGCTTGCCGTACACCTGTGGCTGGGTGTTGAAGCGCGCCAGGCGCAGCGCGGCGGCGGCGGCGTAGAAAAACGCCAGCAGCCAGCCGGCTTTTCCGAGATTCTGAAGTGCCCAGTCGTAGATGAGCAGCGCCGGCGCGACGCCGAACGCCACCATGTCGCTGAGGGAGTCGTACTCGGCGCCGAAGTCGGTTTCGGTACCGGTCAGGCGTGCGACCCGGCCGTCGAGGCCGTCGGCCAGGATGGATGCGAATACCGCCAGGCACGCGGCGCCGAACTGGCCGCGCCCGGCGGCGACGATGGCGTAGAAGCCGGCGAACAGCCCAAGCGTGGTGAACAGGTTGGGCAGAACGTAAATGCCCCTGCGCCGCGGGCGCGGCGCAGGGGCATCAGGTGGCGGCGTGTTGGCCATGTGCCTCAGTTGCGCGAGCGGTCGACCACGCGGCTGGCCTTGATCCACGGCATCATGTCGCGCAGTCGGCTGCCGACCTGCTCGATCGGATGCTCCTGGCCCAGACGCCGCACGGCCTTGAGAACCGGTGCGCCGGCTTGGTTCTCGGCGATGAACTCGCGTGCGAACTGGCCGGTCTGGATCTCCCGCAGGATGCGGCGCATTTCCGCCTTGGTCTCGTCGGTGACCACGCGCGGGCCGCGGGTGAAGTCGCCATACTCGGCGGTGTTGGAGATCGAGTACCGCATGTTGGCGATACCGCCCTCGTACATGAGGTCGACGATCAGCTTGAGCTCGTGCAGGCACTCGAAATACGCCATTTCAGGCGCGTAACCGGCTTCCACCAGGGTCTCGAAGCCTGCCATGACCAGCGCCGAGGCGCCGCCACACAGCACGGCCTGTTCGCCGAACAGGTCGGTCTCGGTTTCTTCACGGAAATTGGTCTCGATGACCCCGGCGCGACCGCCACCGATGGCGGAGGCATAGGCCAGCGCCACGTCGCGCGCATTACCGGACATGTCCTGCTGCACGGCGATCAGGCACGGCACGCCGCCGCCCTGGGTGTAGGTGGAGCGAACCAGGTGGCCCGGGCCCTTGGGGGCAATCATGATCACGTCCAGATCCGCGCGCGGCTCGATGGCGCCGAAGTGGATGTTGAAACCATGCGCGAAGGCCAGGGCGGCACCCTGCTTGAGGTTGGGCGCGATGACATCGCTGTACAGCTTGGCCTGGTGTTCGTCGGGAACCAGGACCATGACCAGGTCCGCTTCCTTGACCGCGTCGGCCGGGGAAAGCACCGCCAGGCCGGCGTTCTTGGCCTTGGCCACCGAGCCCGAACCGTCGCGCAGGCCGACGCGCACATCGACACCGGATTCCTTCAGGTTCAGCGCGTGGGCATGGCCTTGCGAGCCGTACCCGAGAATGGCGACCTTCTTACCCTGGATGAGCGAGAGGTCAGCGTCCTTGTCGTAAAAGATGTTCATGCGAGGTTTCCGGAGGAGATGACGAAGAAATCAGGAGCGCAGGGCCTTGGCGCCGCGTGACAGCGCCGAAGGGCCGCTACGGACCAGTTCGATGATGCTGGCCGGGTCCAGGGCGGCGATGAAGGCGCCGATCTTTTCGCCCTTGCCGGTCAGCTCGACCACGTAGCTGGTGCGGGTCGCATCAACCACCCGGCCGCGAAAGGCATCGGTGATGCGGGCAATCTCGTCGCGCGCCGCGGCGGTGGCCGCCTTGACCTTGACCAGCAGGAGTTCGCGTTCGATGTGGGCGCCCTCGGTGACGTCCATCAGCTTGACCACGTCCACCAGCTTGTTCAGCTGCTTGGTGATCTGCTCGACGATGGCGTCGTCGCCGCTGGTGACCAACGTCATGCGCGACAGACTCGGATCGTCGGTCGGCGCCACACTGAGCGATTCGATGTTGTAGCCACGGGCCGAGATCAGGCCGGCGACTCGTGACAGGGCGCCGGGTTCGTTTTCCAGCAGCAGGGACAGGATATGTCGCATCAGGCCAGTTCTCGATCACGTAATCCGTTGTGCAGCGGTGACAGGCGCATCTCGTGCTGGCCCTTGCCGGCCTCGACCATCGGATACACGTTTTCCGACGCGTCGGTCATGAAGTCCAGAAACACCAGCCGGTCCTTGAGGGCGAACGCTTCCCGCAGCGCGCCTTCGACGTCGCCGGGCTTCTCGACGCGCAGGCCGATGTGCCCATAGGCCTCGGCCAGCTTGACGAAGTCGGGCAGGGCATCCATGTACGAGTGCGAGTAGCGACTCTTGTACTGAAACTCCTGCCACTGACGCACCATGCCCATGTAGCGGTTGTTCAGGTTGACGATCTTGATCGGCAGCTCGTACTGCTTGGCCGTGGACAGTTCCTGGATGCACATCTGGATACTGGCATCGCCGGTGACACAGACGACGTCGGCGTCGCGGTGGGCCAGCTTGACGCCGAGCGCCGCCGGCAGTCCGAAGCCCATCGTGCCGAGGCCACCGGAATTGATCCAGCGGTTCGGCTGGGCGAACTTGTAGAACTGCGCCGTCCACATCTGGTGCTGGCCGACGTCCGACGCAATGTAGGCGTTGCCACCGGTCACCCGGTGCAGGGCTTCGATGACGGCCTGGGGCTTGATCAGGTCGCCGCTGGTGTCATAGGCCAGGCACTGCTGGGCCCGCCAGCCCTCGATCCGCGCCCACCAGGCCTTCAGGGACTCGCCGTCCGGCTGCTGATCGAGGTCGTCCAGCGCCGCCATCAGGTCGTCGAGCACCGGGCCGACCGAGCCGACGATCGGCACGTCGACCTTCACGTTCTTGGAGATGGACGACGGGTCGATGTCGATGTGAATGATGCGGGCATAGGGGCAGAAGCTGGCCAGTTCGCCGGTGACGCGATCGTCGAAGCGTGCGCCCACCGCCAGCAGCACGTCGCACTCGTGCATGGCCATGTTGGCCTCGATGGTGCCGTGCATGCCGAGCATGCCCAGAAACTGCGAATCGTCCGCCGGGTACGCGCCCAGGCCCATCAGGGTATTGGTGATGGGGAAGCCCAGACGCCGCGTGAGCTGCCGCAACTGTTCGGATGCCTTGCCCAGCACCACGCCGCCGCCGCTGTAGATCATGGGCCGCTTGGCCTTGACCAGAAGCTGCGCCGCCTTGCGGATCTGGCCGGGGTGCCCCTTGACCGCCGGCACATAGGAACGCATCTCGACGTGTTCGGGGAAGACATAGCGGGTTCGCGCCGCGGTGACGTCCTTGGGCACATCGACAACCACCGGGCCGGGGCGGCCGGTGGTGGCGATGTGAAACGCCTTGCGCAGCGTCAGCGCCAGGTCGGCGACGTCCTTGACCAGGAAATTGTGCTTCACGCACGGGCGCGTGATGCCGATGGTGTCGGCTTCCTGGAATGCGTCGTTGCCGATCAGGTGGGTGGCCACCTGGCCGGTGATGACGACCATCGGAATGGAATCCATGTAGGCCGTGGCGATGCCGGTGACGGCGTTGGTGGCGCCGGGGCCAGAGGTGACCAGCACCACCCCGGGCTCGCCGGTGGCGCGCGCGTACCCATCCGCCGCATGCGTGGCCGCCTGCTCGTGGCGCACCAGGA
>DQBD01000128.1:0-196 GCA_003526065.1 Gammaproteobacteria bacterium
GTCGGACTCGGCATCACCCAGATCGCCAAACGCCCGCGCCGAGACCGGGCACACCATGACGCACGCCGGCTGACGCTCGGCCTCGGGCAGGTTCGGGTTGTAGATGCGGTCAACGCACAGGGTGCACTTTTTCATGGTGCCGCTGGCGTAGTCGTACTCGCGCGCGCCGTACGGGCAGGCCCAGGAGCACAGCTTG
>DQBD01000128.1:437-2483 GCA_003526065.1 Gammaproteobacteria bacterium
CACAGCTTGCAGCCGATGCAGGTGTCCGGATTGACGAGGACGATGCCGTCCTCCTCGCGCTTGTAGCTGGCGCCGGTCGGGCACACGGTGACGCAGTCCGGCTGCTCGCAGTGCAGGCACGAGCGCGGGAAGTGCACCGTGCGCGTGTCGCCACCGCCGCCCCCGCCACAACCGGACTCGACCTGCGGCCCGGCCTCGAAGGCATGCACGCGGTTGAACCAGACCCCGAACGGCTCGGCACCGTACGGGTCCTCGTCGGTCAGCGGCGCCATGTGGCCACCGTCGTTCCATTCCTTGCAGGCCACCGCGCAGGCATGGCAGCCGACGCAGGTGTCCAGATCGATCACCAGGCCAAGCTTGCGGCCGGTGGTGTTTTTGGCGATTTGGGTCATGGTTCGCTGAAACTCAATCTCAATGCAGGGCCGCCGCGCGGCGGCGCGCGACGGTGTTGATGGCTGTCAAGCGCCGCAACAGCGCAGCCTGCCGGCCGTTTGCTAGACTGCCGCGGCACTCACAAATGGATGGACAGGAGGAGCCCCCGTGAGCGATGTCACGCACGAGGACATGGTTGCCCGCGCCGAGCACATCGGCCAACAGGCCGCCCTTGAGGTTGCCGAGGCCGAACGCCGCGGCGGGTTTTCGCTGCAGCTGCGCGACGTCGTGCACCAGGCGCAGATCCACAAGTTGCTGCGCCCCAAGCGCTATGGCGGCTTCGCCCTGGGCCCGCGGACCTTCTCCGAGGTGGTGCGGGTGGTTGCCAGGCACAACGCCTCGGCCGCCTGGCTGGTCTACTTCACCGCCCTGCACGAGCAGTGGGTGGCCTTCCTCGACCCCAAGGGTCGGCAGGAGATCTACGACAGCGACGGCTTCACGGCCGACATCTTCTTTCCCATCGGCAAGGTGCAGTACGTCGACGGCGGCGTGAAGCTGTCCGGCCAGTGGAACTGGGGCAGCGGCGTGAAGTGGGACACCTGGATCGGGCTCGGCGCCCTGGTCGAGATCCCCGGCATGGAAGGCGGACCGCAGCCGTGCCTGGTCACCGCCAACACCAGCGAGATCGAGATCGTCGGCGAGTGGGATCCGTTCGGCCTGCGCGGCACCGGCAGTCACAGTGTGCGTTGCAGCGACGTGTTCGTGCCCTGGCACCGGGTGTTGCCGCTGGCGCACGTGAAAAAGACCAACCAGCCGGTCGGCGGCGACTGGGAACCGGACACGCCGATCTACCGCATCCCGTTCATGCCCATGTTCACCGTCGGCTTCGGCGCCATCGCGGTCGGCGTCGCCCAGCGCGTGGCCGACGAGGTCAAGCGGCGGGTGCGCGAACGCCAACGGGTGCTGTACGGCGTCAAGGAGTGGGAGTCGCCGATCGCCCAGCGCAACGTGGCCGAACTGCTGACCCGCAAGGACGCCATCGAGGCCATGCAGGAACGCTACGTCCAGCAGCTCGAGGCCTGGGATGCCGCCAACACGCCGGTGGTGTCGGAAGCCGAACGCAACCGGCCGAACGCCTGGCGCTCGCACATCTGCCGCGAAGCCGGCGCGCTGGCCTTCCGCGGCATCGAAATGCTCGGTGGCGCCGCCACCACCCGCGGCGACCCGCTGGAGATCGCCGCGCGCGACCTGTTCATGCTGCAGATCCACGTCGGCCAGCTGTACGACGACAACATGCTCGCCTACGGCCGCGCCGAATACGGCCTGCCCGGACACCCGCTGCTGTAACGCCACGGCGCCGCCTCAGGCAGTGCTGCGGCGGCGAAAGCCGGCACCACGTTGTAGCCGCTTGGGCGCCGGCGACAGCCCCGGCGGACCGGACAGCACGGCGAACTGCGGCTCGCTGTGCGCCGGCGTGTCGGCCTGGGCCGGCTCGATGCGCACGCGAAGGTCGTACCAGGCGGCCTGACCGGTGACCGGATCGCTGTTGGAAGACCCGCCGCCGGGCAGGGTCTCGGCGATCAGGTGGTTCAGCAGAAAACCCTTGCGTGCCTCGGCCGCCTCCGGGTCGAGGCTCCAGGCGCCTGCCCGCTTGCCGATGGCGTTCCAGGTCCA
>DQBD01000128.1:2726-18882 GCA_003526065.1 Gammaproteobacteria bacterium
CCGATGGCGTTCCAGGTCCACACCGTTTCCGGATTGACGCCGGCCATCAGGCGCACCTGGCACTTGATGCGGCCATGATGGCTGGTCACCCACACCCAGCCGTCGTCGGCCACGCCCACGCGCGCCGCCGTCTGCGGGTGCAGGTACAGCCGGTTGCTGCCCAGGATCTGCCGCTGCCAGGCATTTTGCGAATCCCAGGCGTGGTACATGATCATCGGCCGCTGGGTGATGGCGTGCAGCGGAAAGTCGGTGTTGGCGAGCGCCGCACCCTCGAACGGCGGGTACCAGAACGGCAGCGGGTCGAAGTACTGCTCGACACGCTCGCGGTACTCGGCCGGCGGCGTCACGGCGCCGTGGCCGCGCGCCGCCAGACGGAATTTCTGCAGCGGCTCGCTGTACAGCTGCTGGATCACCGGCTTGGCGGAACCGATGAACCCCATGCGCGCGGCGTATTCCAGGTAGTCGCGGTTGGCGTGCTTGAAGTAGCGCGCCTGCGGCGGCAGTTCGTCCTGCCAGAAACAGCCGTTGTCGACGTAGCGCTGCAGCTGGTCCGGATTGACCTCGCCGCTGCCGTGCTGGCTGCCATCCGCCCCGCGCCAGCCGGCCAGCGTGCCGATGCCCGGCTTGCGCTGATGGTTGACGATGTAGTCGGGGTAACCGCCGGGATAGCGCGGACTGCCGTCGTCATCGACCATGCCCGGCAGGCCGAGCCGCGCCCCCAGGTCCAGCAGCACCGACTGAAAGCAGCGCACGTCGCGGTCGGGCTCGACGATCGGCTGGCGAATGGAGTCGGCCGGGCCATCGGCGCTGGAAATCGGCCGATCCAGCAGCGAAATGGCGTCCCAGCGCTCCAGATACGTGGTGTCCGGCAGCACCAGGTCGCTGTAGGCCACCATTTCGGACGCGAAGGCATCCGAATAGACGATGAACGGGATGCGGTACTCGCCACTGGCGGGGTCCCGATCGGTCAGCATGTCCATGGTGCCGGCACTGTTCATGCTGGAGTTCCAGCTCATGTTGGCCATGAACATGAACAGGGTGTCGATCGGGTAGGGATCTGCCTTCCAGGCGTTGTGGATCACCATGTGCATGGCGCCGTGCGCGGCCAGCGGCGCTTCCCATGAGTACGCCTTGTCGATGCGCATGGGCTGGCCGGCTTCGTCCAGCAGCAGGTCATCGGGGCTCGCCACGAAACCCAGCGGCATGCCCGGCATGGCTTCGCCCGGCTGCACCTGCGCAGGCTTGCCGGTGGGCGGCTGCGGCGGCGGCACCGGCCGCGGGAATGGCGGCTTGTAGCGGAAGCTGCCCGGCGTGTCGACGGCACCGAGCAGCATCTGCAGCATGTGCAGGGCACGGCAGGTGTGAAAACCGTTGCTGTGGGCGGCAATGCCGCGCATGGCGTAGAACGACACCGGACGGCCGATCATGCGCGCGTGCCGGCGGCCGGCCCAGTCGGTCCACGGCTGCTCGATGACCACCGGCTGCTCGAACGCGGCCTGGGCGATCTCGGCCGCCAGTCCGCGAATGGTGGCCGCCGAAAGGCCGGTCTGTTCGGCCACCGCCTCGGGCGCGTAGGCCGGTTCCAGGTAGCGGCGGGCCAACAGCTCGAACGCCGGCACCGCGCCGCGCCCGTCCGCCAGCGTGCGCCGGCCGGCCAGCACCGGCTGCGTGTCGGCCTCCATCGCGCTGACCAGCGCACCGCGCGCGCCGTCGTAGAGCAGCGGATTGCCGTCGCCGTCGCGGGCGAACAGGCCATCGTCGGCGGACCCGGGGTCGTCGATCACCAGCCACGCCGCGTTGGTGTAGCGGGCCAGGTAGTCGAAGTCGACCTGCTCACTGCGCAGCAGCTCGTGCACCAGCGCCAGGATCAGCAGGCCGTCGGTGCCGGGACGGATGCCCAGCCACTCGTCGGCAATGGCCGAATAGCCGGTCTGCACCGGGTTGACCGAAACGAACTTGGCGCCGCGCGCCTTGAGCTTGGCCAGACCGATCTTCAGCGGATTGCTGTCGTGATCTTCCGCCACGCCGAACATCACCAGGTAGCGGGTGTGTTCCCAGTCGATCTCGCCGAATTCCCAGAAGCTGCCGCCGATGCTGTACAGCCCGCCGGCGGCCATGTTCACCGAACAGAAACCGCCGTGGGCCGCGTAGTTCGGCGTACCGAACTGCTGCGCCCACCAGCCGGTGAGCGCCTGGCTCTGATCGCGACCGGTGAACAGGGCCAGCTTTCGCGGATCGGTCTGGCGGATGCCGTCCAGGCGCTCGGCCAGCATGCCGAGCGCCTCGTCCCACTCGATTTCCCGGAACTCGCCACGCCCCCGCTCGCCGGTACGCAGCAGCGGCTTGCGCAGCCGCGCCGGCGAGTCCTGCTTCATGATGCCGGCGCTGCCCTTGCCGCAGATCACCCCGCCGTTGACCGGGTGGTCCGGGTTGCCGTCGATGTAGCGGATCTGGCCATCCTTCAGGTGCACGCGCACGCCGCAGCGGCAGGCGCACATGTAGCAGGTGGTGGTCTTGATCTGGTCGGCGATGGCGGGCGCGGTGTCGATCACCGGGTCTGAAGCGGGCATGGGCGGGCGGTCCGGTTGGTGTGCGGCCTGGCGACGAGCCGTCACAAACTAAACATATAGCCGTTTAATCTAACCCAAACCGGCATCTCATCGGGCAGCACCAACCGGTAACGAACGCTGCGCCCCCACCGGTCGCTGCACGCTGGGGCGGCACTAAGTCACAGCTTTCTGACGCCGCATGACCAATCATTTGGAGCACCCGGACTGCCTGCGACCGTCGACACCAGACGGTCCCAGTCTGGGCCGTGAGCAACGGACTGCCTCACCTCGTCTTAGCCGGTAACACCTCATGGGCAACGCGATCGCGCTACTCGCCGCCGAGCACGCCGCCATTCATCGGGCCATGGGCGTGCTGAGCCGCCTGTGCGAGCAGGCCGCCGCCGGTGCGGCCGACAACCATGCCGACAACGCGGGCCAGATACTGGAATTCCTGCGCGAATTTGCCGAAGGCTGCCATAACGCGAAGGAAGAGCGGTTGCTGTTTCCGGCATTGAGCCGCCGCGGGGTGCCTGCCACTCAAGGCGCGATCGCGGCGCAACTGGCCGGGCGACACCAACGCCGGCAGCTGATCGATGCCATGACGCGTTCCCAGGCCGCCTGGTCGGCAGGCCATCGCGGCGCCGGCACACGCTTCAGCGCGGCCGCAACGGCCTATCACGCACTGCACGAGAAGCAGGTGGCGGCGGAGCACGACGTGCTGTTTGTCGTCGCCGACCGGGTTCTGGACACGTTGGCGCAGGATGCGCTGACGCACGCCTTCGGCCAGTTCGACCTGCAGGTGCTCGGCCGCAGCCGGCGATCGGCGCTGTACCGCCAGCTGGACAAGCTGCAACTGCAGTACCCCGCGACGGGGGTAACCGCCGCCCAGGCCCGCGGCGCCTCACGCGCGCCGCGAGCGACCGTGTGGGTCCCTTAGACAAACAGTCCGACCACAGCGCCCCGCGCGCTGATCGCGCGTAGACCCTATCCGGGCAGCGCCGCCAGTGACGAACCCGCCCAGGCCGGGCGTGCGGCGCAGCGCTCGAACCAGCGCGCGAGCGCGTCCAGCCCGTCCAGCGCGAACCCGGCCGCGTGCAGATACTCGACGCTGGTGAAGATGGCGATATCGGCCAGCGTGGGCTGCGCGCCGCAGACGTACGACGCGGCCTTCAGCTCCATGTCCAGCTCCGGCAGTATCAGCCCCAGCAACCGTTCGGTCTCGGCACACGTCGCCGGATCGGGCCCGTCGGGCCGAAAGCGCCGCTCGCGGACCAGCTGCGCCGCCAGCCGCCCCAGGCGCAGCGCCTGCCAGTCCAGCCACTGATCCACCCTGGCGCGCGGCTGCGGGTCGGCCGGATACCACGCCTGCCCGCCGTGCGTCAGGGCCAGGTAACGCACGATGGCATGTGCCTCACCCAGGATGAAACCGTCCGCGTCGATCATCGGCACCTTGCAGGCCGGGTTCAGCGCTTCGGGCAGGTAGTCCCCGGCCTCGGCCTGCTTGACCTCGATGAAGCGGCAATCAAGCGCCAGTTCGGCGCACAGGATGCGCACCTCGCGCGTCGGCGCCGACCAGGGGTGACCGTACAGGTCGAGTGTCACGGGCACGGGTTGGGCTCCGCTGCATGGACGGCCTCGATGGCCTCCACCACGGCCTCCGGCAGCGTAAGTTCGGCCGCATCGATGTTGGCGGCCAGCTGCTCCAGCGTGGTGGCGCCGATGATCGCGCTGGTCAGGAACGGCTGGCGCAACACAAACGCCAGCGCCATCTGCGCCGGGTCCAGGCCGTGCCGCTCGGCGATCTGGGCGTATGCCTCGACGGCCTTCACCGCCGGCGGCGTGCTGTAGCGCTTGAAGCGGTCGAAGCGCGTCAAGCGCCCCTGCGGCGGGCGCGCCCCGTGCCGGTACTTGCCGCTGAGTGCCCCCATCGCCAGCGGCGAGTAGGCCAGCAGGCCCACCTGCTCGCGCACCGCGATTTCCGCCAGCCCGATTTCGAACACGCGGTTGAGCAGGTTGTACGGATTCTGCACCGACGCCACGCGCGGCAGGCCGCGCTGCTCGCTCAGCGCCAGATAACGCAACACGCCCCACGGCGTCTCGTTGCTGACGCCGACCTCGCGCACCTTGCCGGCGCGCCTGAGGTCATCCAGCGCCTGCAACGTTTCCTCGATCGGCACCTCGTCGGCCTGCGGCTGGGACTGGTAACCCAGACGGCCGAAGAAATTGGTGCTCCGATCCGGCCAGTGCACCTGGTAGAGGTCGATGTAGTCGGTCTGCAGGCGCCGCAGGCTGGCCTCGACGGCAGCCTCGATGTTGCGCCGGTCCGGACGGATCGGAAACGGCCGCGCGTAGCTCAGCTCGGTCGACCGGCCGGACACCTTGCTGGCGACGATCCCCCGGTCGCGCCCGCCGCGGGCCTTGAGCCAGCTGCCGATATGGGCCTCGGTCAGGCCCTGCGTCTCGCGCCGCGGCGGCACCGGATACATCTCGGCGGCGTCGATGAAATTGATGCCATGCGCGAGCGCGTAGTCGAGCTGGGCATGCGCCTCGGCTTCGGTGTTCTGTTCACCGAAGGTCATCGTGCCCAGGCACAGTCGGCTCACCGACAGCCCGCTGTGACCAAGTGGCGAATACTGCATGGGGATACCCGGATCAGCTGCGTAAAAGGCCGATGGTATAGTCGCGCGCCCCGGCGCCGGTACCCCGGCGCCCGTCATCTTTCATGCCGGAGCCGAGACCGATGGAACTCGAAACGCTTGCCATCCATGGCGGTTATTCCCCCGACCCGACCACCAAGTCGGTGGCGGTGCCGATCTATCAGACCGTCTCCTACGCCTTCGACAGCGCCCAGCACGGCGCCGACCTGTTCGACCTCAAGGTCGCGGGCAACATCTATACCCGCATCATGAACCCGACCAATGACGTGCTCGAGCAGCGCGTGGCGGCCATGGAAGGCGGCATCGCGGCGCTGGCGCTGGCCTCCGGTTCGGCGGCCATCACCTACACCGTGATGAATCTGGCGCGGGTCGGCGACAACATCGTGTCGACCAAGAAGCTGTACGGCGGCACCTACAACCTGTTCGCCCACACGCTGCCGCAGTTCGGCATCGAGACGCGCTTCATCGACCACGACAACCTGGACGAACTGAAGGCCGCCATCGACTCCAGGACCAAGGCAGTGTTCTGCGAGACCATCGGCAACCCGGCCGGCCATGTGCCGGACCTGGCCGGCATCGCCGCCGTGGCGCACGCCGCCGGCGTGCCGCTGGTGGTGGACAGCACGGTCGCCACCCCGGCGCTGTGCCGGCCCATCGAACACGGCGCCGACATCGTCATCCACTCGCTGACCAAGTACATGGGCGGCCACGGCACCAGCCTTGGCGGCATCATCGTCGATTCCGGCAAGTTCCCGTGGGCCGAGCACGCCGACCGCTTCCCGCAGTTCAGCACGCCGGACCCGTCCTACCACGGCACGGTGATGACCGAGGCCTTCGGGCCGGCGGCGTTCATTGCCCGCACGCGGGTGGTGCCGCTGCGCAACATGGGCGCGCAGATGGCGCCGATGAACGCGTTCCTCATCATGCAGGGCATCGAGACGCTGTCGCTGCGCATGGACCGCCACTGCGACAACACGCAGAAGGTGGCCGAATACCTGAAGGCCCACCCCCAGGTCAGCTGGGTGTCCTACGCCGGCCTGCCGGACCACCCCGACCACGCCCAGGCCAACAAATACCTCGGCGGGCGCGCGTCCGGCATCCTGTCGTTCGGCGTCAAGGGCGGTTACGACGCCGGCGTCAGGTTCCTGGACGCGCTGCAGCTGGTCACGCGCCTGGTCAACATCGGCGACGCCAAGTCGCTGGCCACCCACCCGGCCTCGACCACGCACCGCCAGCTGAACCCCGACGAGCTGGTTGCCGCCGGCGTGACGCCGGACATGGTGCGCCTGTCCATCGGCATCGAGAACGCCGCCGACATCCTGGCCGACATCGAACAGGCGCTCAAAGCCAGCGCCGCCTGAGAGCGTGTGAATTTTCAAGGTCCCGGTCCGGCCAGGACCGGCCGGACGCGAATCGGGCACGACCGGGCTTGATTCGCGCGGATCGGCCCGGGCGTGCACCGGACCTGTGACCTTAGAGAAACGCACGGGACGTGCATCTGTTATCAAACTGCCCCCGACTCCCGCCCGCAGCGACGCCCCGGCGGTCGCTGCGGGCGGATGGCGATGGCGCAGGCCGGCCAGCGGTGATCCGGCGGTGATACAGTGAATGCCATGTTCCGCCACCCCACATCCCGCGTCTGGCTGCCGCTGCTGGCCTGCGTCATGGCAGTGCTCGTGCAGGCGACCGGTGTTCATCTGCACCTGTGCCTGGACACCGGCGAGCAGCCGATGAGCGTGCACACCGCCGACACCGGTCATCACGCGGAACACCACGAGGAAGGCCAGCACCAGGACATCGACCTGGCCTGGGTGGCCGACAGTGCGCTCAAGCCACCGCAGGCAGCGTTGGCGCTGCCACCACTGCTGCTCGCTGTGGTCTGGGTATGCCTGCAGGCCGCCGCCCGCCGGATCGGTCCGCCGCCCGCGCGCGTGCCGCTGGTCCCGCCGTCCTTCCCGCTGCAACGCCCGCCCCTGCGCGGACCGCCTTCGTTCTCCCGCTGACGTCCTGACGTCCGGCCGTCTGCCCCCCGGCGTGACGGCACATCCGGTTCCGGCTCCATCCGGGCCGACGGGAGAACCCCATGAAAATGATTCGTCCAGGCGCCCACGGCGCGTGGCTGCTGCTGATGGCGGCAATGTTGACGTGCGCCCAGGCGGCGCCTGCCCCGCTCACCCTGCGCCAGGCCATTCAGGCGGCGCTGGCGGCCAACCCCGACCTCGCCGGCTTCACATACGAACTGCGCGCGCAGGATGCCCGCACCGACGCGGCCGATCTGCGCCCGGCGCCGACGTTGAGCGCCGATGTCGAAAACATTCTCGGCAGCGGTGACCACCGGCACCTGAACGACGCCGAGGCCACGTTCACCCTGTCGCAGGTGGTCGAACTCGGCGGCAAGCGCGCGGCGCGTGTCGGCGCCGCGCGGGCCGGACGCGCGCTGATCACCGTCACCGAGCAGGCGGCGCAACTGGACGTGCTGGCCGACGTCACGCGCCGCTTCATCCACGTGGCCGGTGACCAGGAGCAGTTCGCGCTGACCCGCAAGGCCACCGCCCTGGCGCGCGAGACGGTGCAGATGGTGAACCTGCGGGTGCAGGCCGCCAAGGCACCGCAGGCCGAACTGCGGCGTGCGCGCATCACCCTGGCCCGCGCCGAGGTGGAGCAGGAACACGCCGAGCACGAACTGCGCACCTCACGGCGCCGGCTGGCCGCCCTGTGGGGCGACGGCGAGGCCCGCTTCGGCCGGGTGGCGGCCGACCTCTACCGCCTGCCGCGTCCGGCGCCGTTCGAGGACCTGCTGGCGCGACTGGACCGCAACCCGGACTTCGTACGCTTCGCCAGCGAGGCGCGGCTGCGCGACGCCGAGCTGCGTCTGGCCGAGGCCCGGCGGCGCGCCGACATCACCGTCTCCGGCGGCCTGCGGCATCTGGAAGCCACCGGCGATCAGGCGCTGGTCGTGGGCGTTTCCCTGCCGCTCGGCGCCGGCCGCCGGGCCGCCCCCGCCATCGCCGAGGCAAGCGCCCTGCGTGCGCTCACCGATGCCCAGCGCCGGGCGGCCGAGGTGCGCGCCAGGACGCAGCTGTACGCGCTGTACCAGGAGCTGGGGCACGCCATCACCGAGACCCGGCTGCTGCAGGACAGGGTGCTGCCGGAGATGACCGCCGCGCTGGACGAGACCCGCGACGCCTACCAGCGCGGCCGCTACAGCTACCTCGAATGGGCGGAGGCGCAGCGCGAGTTCATCGCCATCCGCCGCAGCCTCATCGAGGCGGCCCAGAACGCGCAGGTGTTCCAGGCCGAGATCGAGCGCCTGACCGGCGAGCCGGTCGCCGCCCAACCCTGAAGGGGAACGCGCATGAAACACAGATTCTTCAATGCCGTGGTCGTGGTCGTGCTGGCGGTGTGGCTGGCCGGCATCGGCCGGACCGCCGACGGCGCCGGCGACGATGGACACGCCGGCGAGAACGCCGCCCGGGGGCCGCACGGCGGGCGCCTGCTCACCGACGGCGATCTCGCCGTGGAGCTGGCAATCTTCGAAGCCGGCGTACCGCCGGAATACCGCGCCTGGGTCACACGCGACGGCCAGCCGGTGTCGCCCGGCGACGTAACCCTCACCGTCACGCTGGAGCGCCTGGACGGCGAGCGCAATGTCTTTCGCTTCCAGCCGCAGGGCGATTTCCTGCGCGGCGACGGCACGGTGATGGAACCGCACTCCTTCGACGTGACGGTGGAGGCGGTGCACGCCGGCACTGCCCACCGCTGGGAATACGAAAGCCACGAGGGCCGCGTACAGATCGCCGCCGACAGCGCGGCCGAGGCCGGCATCGAGGTACAGGCTGCCGGCCCGGCCACCATCCACGACGTGCTTGCGCTGTACGGCCGCGTGGTGGTGGCGCCGGAAGCCGTGCGCACGGTGAGCGCGCGCTTTCCGGGCGTGATCCGCGAGCTGCGCAAGACCGTGGGCGAGCCGGTGCGCGCCGGCGAGGTGCTGGCGCGCGTGGAATCGAACGACTCGCTGCGTGTGTACGACGTGACGGCGCCCATCGACGGCGTCATCAGCGCGCGCCGGGCCAATCCCGGCGAACAGACCGGTGACGCACCGCTGCTGACGGTGAGCGATACCCGCCAGCTGTGGGCCAAGCTGGCCGTGTTCCCACGCGACCTGGCGCGCGTGCGGATCGGTCAGCAGGTGCGCCTGACCGGCGCCGCCGGCGATCCCCGGGGCAGCGCGCGCATCACGCGCATCGCGCCGCTCGGCGGCGAGAGTCAGTCGCTGACCGTGTGGGCCGCCATCGACGACCCGGGCGCCGCCTGGACACCGGGGCTCTACGTCACCGCCGAGGTGCTGACCGGCGGCGGCGAGGTGCCGCTGGCGGTGCGCGCCTCGGCCCTGCAGCGCTTTCGCGACTTCACCGTGGTGTTCGCCCGTGTCGGCGACACCTACGAGGTGCGCATGCTCGAACTCGGCCGCAGCGACGGCGCGTACGTGGAAGTGCTCGGCGGCCTCAAGCCCGGCACCGAGTACGTGACCGCGCAGAGCTACCTGATCAAGGCCGACATCGAAAAGTCCGGCGCCAGCCACGACCACTGAGGGGGCGCCGTCATGCTCGAACCCTTGCTGCGCTTCGCCATCCGCCGCCGCGGCCTGATGCTGACCGTAGTGCTGGCGCTGGCCGGCCTCGGCGTGTGGAGCTTTACCCGGCTGCCGATCGACGCCGTGCCGGACATCACCAACGTGCAGGTGCAGATCAACACCGAGGCGCCCGGCTACACGCCGCTCGAAGCCGAGCAGCGCGTCACCTTCGCGGTGGAAACCGCCATGGCCGGCCTGCCACGGCTCGACTACACCCGCTCGCTGTCGCGCTACGGCCTGTCGCAGGTGACGGTGGTGTTCCAGGAGGGCACCGACATCTACTTCGCCCGCCAGTTGATCGCCGAGCGCCTGCAGGGCCTGCGCAGCCAGCTGCCGGCCGGGCTCGAACCCCAGCTGGGGCCGATCGCCACCGGCCTTGGCGAGATCTTCATGTACACGGTGGACGCGCTGCCGGGAGCCACCAACCCCGACGGCACGCCCATCACGCCCATGGACCTGCGCCAGGCGCAGGACTGGATCCTGCGCCCGCAGCTGCTGCGCACGCCCGGCGTGGTGGAGGTCAACACCATCGGCGGGTACGACCGGCAGTTCCACGTGCTTGCAGACCCGGCGCGCCTGCTGGCCCACGGCGTCGGCTTCGAGGATGTGGCACGCGCCGTGGGCGCCAACAACGCCAACCGGAGTGCAGGCTACATCGAGCACAACGGCCAGCAGCAACTACTGCGCCTGCCCGGCCAGGTGGGCGGCCTCGACGCGCTTGGCGACATCGTGGTGGCGCGGCGTGCCGGCGCACCGGTGCGGGTGAGCGACGTGGCCCAACTGGCCATCGGCTCCGAACTGCGCACCGGCGCCGCCACGCAGGACGGGCGGGAGGTGGTGCTCGGCACCGTGTTCATGCTGACCGGCGAGAACAGCCGCACCGTGGCGAAGGCAGTGGCCGCCAGGCTCGATGAGGCCGCCCGTGCGTTGCCTGCCGGCATGACCGCCAATGTCGTCTACGACCGCACCACGCTGGTGGACAAGACGCTGGCCACGGTCCGAACGAACCTGGTCGAAGGCGCGCTGCTGGTCATCGTGGTCCTGTTCGCGCTGCTCGGCAATGTGCGCGCGGCGCTGCTGACCGCGGCGGTGATCCCGCTCGCCATGCTGATGACCTTCACCGGCATGGTGCAGTCGCGCACCTCGGCCAACCTGATGAGTCTGGGCGCGCTCGACTTCGGCCTGATCGTGGACGGCGCGGTGATCATCGTCGAGAACTGCCTGCGCCGGTTGGGGCTGGCCACTGCCGGCGGGCGCAGGTTGTCGCACGCCGAGCGTCTGGACGTGGTGTTCGAGGCCACCAACGAGGTGATCCGGCCCTCGCTGTTCGGCGTCGGCATCATCACCGCCGTCTATCTGCCGGTGTTCGCGCTCACCGGCGTGGAAGGCAAGATGTTCCACCCCATGGCCATCACCGTGGTGCTGGCGCTGACCGCCGCCATGGCCCTGTCGCTGACCTTCGTGCCGGCGGCCGTCGCGCTGCTGCTGCGCGGGCCGGTGGCGGCCCACGATAACCGGGCCATGCGGCTGGCGCGGCGGGCCTATGCGCCGCTGCTGCGCGCAGCGCTGCGGGCGCGGTTCGCCGTGCTGGCCGCGGCGCTGGTGCTGGTGGTGGGCTGCGTGTGGCTGGCCGGCCGGCTCGGCACCGAATTCGTCCCCAGCCTCGACGAGGGCGACATCGCGCTGCACGCGCTGCGCATTCCGGGCACCAGCCTGACCCAGGCGGTGCACATGCAAAGCCAGCTGGAAGCCGCGCTGAAACAGGCACCGCAGGTCGAGCGCGTGTTCACCAAGATCGGCACCGCGGAGGTCGCCACCGACCCCATGCCGCCGAACGTGGCCGACACCTTCGTGATGCTGAAGCCGCGTTCGCAATGGCCCGACCCCGGCACGCCCAAGGCCGCGGTGGTGCAGGACCTGGCGCAGATCGCCGCGGACGTGCCCGGCAACAACTACGAGTTCACGCAGCCGATCCAGATGCGCTTCAACGAGCTGATCTCCGGGGTGCGCGCGGACGTGGCGGTCAAGGTCTACGGCGACGACCTCGACCTGCTGGACACGGTGGCAGCCCGGATCGAACAGGTCATGGGCACCGTCACCGGCGGCGCCGACGTGAAAACCGAGCAGACCACCGGCCTGCCCATCCTCACCGTCACGCCCCGGCGCGAAGCGCTTGCCCGCTACGGTCTGAACGTGGCCGACCTGCAGGACCTGGTGGCGGCGGCCTACGGCGGCATGACCGCCGGCGTGATCTACGAAGGCGACCGGCGCAGCGACATCGTGCTGCGCCTGCCCGAACCCCTGCGCAACGACGCCAGAGCCATGGCGCGCCTGCCGGTGCCGCTGCCGGCCGGCCACTCTGAGCGGGGCGGCTACGTGCCGCTCGGCGAGGTGGCAACGGTGGCGCTGGAACTTGGCCCGAACGCCGTCAACCGCGAGCAGGGCAAGCGACGCGTGGTGGTCACCGCCAACGTGCGCGGGCGCGACCTGGGCTCGTTCATCACCGAACTGCAGCGGCGCGTGCAGGCCGAGGTGGACCTGCCGGCCGGCTACTGGCTCGACTACGGCGGCACCTTCGAACAGCTCGAATCCGCCACCCGGCGCCTGGCCATCGTGGTGCCGGCAACGCTGGCGCTGATCGGCGCATTGCTGTGGCTGGCGTTCGGGTCGGTGCGCGACGCGCTGGTGATCTTCAGCGGCGTGCCGCTGGCACTCACCGGTGGCGTGCTGGCGCTGTGGGCGCGCGGCATTCCGCTGTCGATCTCGGCCGCGGTGGGCTTCATCGCCCTGTCCGGCGTGGCGGTGCTGAACGGGCTGGTGATGGTCAGTTTCATTCGCGCGCTGCGTCACCAGGGCCTGGACCTCGACGCGGCCATCACCCAGGGTGCACTGACCCGCCTGCGCCCGGTGCTGACGACGGCGCTGGTGGCGAGTCTGGGCTTCGTGCCGATGGCGCTCAATACCGGCATCGGGTCGGAAGTGCAGCGACCACTGGCGACGGTGGTGATCGGCGGCATCGTCTCGTCGACGCTGCTGACGCTGCTGGTCGTGCCGGTGCTGTACACCCTGTTCGACCGACCGGCCGGCCGGGATTGAATCGCCGCGCGCGGGCGCGCACTTGCCGTCAGTGCTGCCTGTTGCCGGCGCCGCTGGTGCCGCCCATGACCCGGTCGGTCCAGGCAATGCCGAGCGCCGACAGGATGAACGCACCGTGAATGATGGTCTGCCACATGACGCTGGCCTCGGTCAGCGTCGTGCACTTGGTACCAGGAGCCACATCCGCGCACAGCGGCAACGCCCCGAGCGTGCCGGCCTCAATGAAGGTCTTCAGCAGGTGGATCGACGAGATGCCGACGATCGCCAGTGCCAGCTTCACCTTCAGCACCGTCGCGTTGACGTGCGAGAGCCACTCCGGCTGATCCTTGTGTCCCTCGATGCCGAGGCGGGACACGAAAGTCTCGTAACCGCCGACGATAACCATCACCAGCAGGTTCGAGATCATCACAACGTCGATCAGCCCGAGCACGATCAACATCACCTGTTGCTCGTTCAGATCGAACGCGCCGTGCACCAGGTGCCACAGCTCCTTGACGAACAGCACCACGTAAACGCCCTGGGCGATGATCAGTCCGAGGTACAACGGCAGTTGCAGCCAGCGGGACGAGAAGATCAGTGCCGGCAGCGGCTTGATGTGCGGAGGGGACGATGAGGTCATGGTCAAGCGATCGGGTGGCGGGGGAGCGGCGGGCGCGCATGGTAGCCGCGGCGAAGCGCGCGCACCATACACCGGCTTGACGAATCCGCGGATCGGGAGGGCGTACCCCAGCCGGCCCGTGAACGGAGAGGCCGGCAACCGGCGCAGGCCCCCGCCGGCGCCAGTCGTGGCGGCCCCGGGCAACGTGTCCCGGGGCCGCGCAGTGGCATGCGCCTGGCACAAGGCACCAACCGCTGCGTGGTAATCTGCCCGGTCGCCGGGCGCCGGCCCGACATCCACATTGCTGTTCACGACGCCCCGTCGCGCGTCCGTATCCATTGGGAGGCCCCGTGCCCGACATTCGCCTGCCAGACGGCTCCACTCGCCAGTACCCGCAACCGGTCAGCGTAGCGGACGTGGCCGCCGACATCGGCACCGGCCTGGCGCGCGCCGCGCTGGCCGGCAAGGTGGACGGCAGGCTGGTCGACACCGCGCACCTGATCGAGGATGACGCCGAACTGGCCATCGTCACCGAGCGCGACCCGGAAGGGCTGGAGGTCATCCGCCACTCCACCGCGCACCTGCTGGCCTACGCGGTCAAGGAACTGTTTCCCGAGGCGCAGGTGACCATCGGGCCGGTGATCGACAACGGCTTCTACTACGACTTCGCCTACAGCCGGCCGTTTACACCGGACGACCTGGCTGCCATCGAAAAGCGCATGAACGAGCTGGCCAAGCGGGACATCCCGGTCAGCCGCGAGGTCTGGCAACGCGACGAGGCGGTCAGGTTCTTCGAAAGCCAGGGCGAGAAGTACAAGGCCGAGCTGATCGCCGCCATTCCGCCGGGCGAGGACGTATCCCTGTACCGCGAGGGTGACTTCATCGACCTGTGCCGCGGCCCGCACGTGCCGTCGACCGGCAAGCTCAAGGTGTTCAAGCTGATGCGCGTGGCCGGCGCCTACTGGCGCGGCGATTCACGCAACGAGATGCTCCAGCGCGTCTACGGCACCGCCTGGGCCAGGAAGGAAGACCTGGCCGCCTACCTGCACCAGCTGGAGGAAGCGGAAAAGCGCGACCACCGCCGCATCGGCCGCCAGCAGAACCTGTTCCATCAGCAGGACGAAGCGCCCGGCATGGTGTTCTGGCACCCCAAGGGCTGGGCGCTGTGGCAGACCGTGGAACAGTACATGCGCGACGTGTACCAGCGCTCCGGCTACCAGGAAGTGCGCTGCCCGCAGATTCTGGACGTGTCCCTGTGGAAGGCCTCGGGCCACTGGGACAACTACCAGGAAAACATGTTCTTCACCGAGTCGGAGAAGCGCGACTACGCGCTCAAGCCGATGAACTGCCCGGGCCACGTACAGATCTTCAAGTCCGGCCTGCACAGCTACCGCGAACTGCCGATGCGTTACGGCGAATTCGGTGGCTGCCACCGCAACGAGCCGTCCGGCGCGCTGCACGGCATCATGCGCGTGCGCGCCTTCACCCAGGATGACGGTCACGTCTTCTGCACGCCGGAGCAGATCGAGGCCGAGGTGACGGCATTTCATCGCCAGGCGCTGGATGTCTACGCCGACTTCGGCTTCACCGACATTGCCGTCAAGATCGCCCTGCGACCGGAAAAACGGCTCGGCGACGACACCGTCTGGGACAAGGCGGAAGCGGCCCTGCGCGCGGCGCTGTCGGCCTGCGGCGTGGCCTGGGAGGAACTCCCCGGCGAGGGCGCCTTCTACGGACCGAAGATTGAGTACCACCTCAAGGATGCCATCGGCCGCGCCTGGCAGCTCGGCACCATGCAGGTGGACTTCATGATGCCCGAGCGCCTGGGCGCCGAGTACGTCGACGAACACAGCCAGCGTCAGCACCCGGTGATGCTGCACCGCGCCATCGTCGGCTCACTGGAACGGTTCATCGGCATCCTGATCGAGCACTACTCCGGCGCCCTGCCGCTGTGGCTGGCACCGGTGCAGGCGGTGGTGCTGAACATCACCGACGCCCACGCCCAATACGCCGGTCAGGTCGCGGATACCCTGCGGCAGCAGGGGCTGCGCGTGCAGGCCGACTTGAGGAACGAGAAGATCGGCTATAAAATCCGCGAACATACCCTGCAGCGTATTCCCTACTTGCTGATCGTCGGCGAGCGGGAGTCCGCCAGTTCAACGGTGGCCGTGCGTACGCGCTCCGGCGAGGACAAGGGCAGCCTGCCTCTGGCAGACCTGACCGAATCGCTCGTTACCGAAGCTGCGAACCGCGGCCATTGCGTTACGGAGTAGTGAAACATCGCGAAAGAGAAAAAACTCCGCGTCAATGAGGAAATCGGCGCCAGCACGCTGCGCCTGATTGGTCCCGAGGGCGAACAGGTCGGCGTGGTCAGCCGGTCGCAGGCCCTCGACGCAGCGAGAGATGCCGGGCTCGACTTAGTGGAAATCTCGCCGACGGCTGAGCCGCCGGTATGCCGGATCATGGATTTCGGCAAGTTCCTCTACATGGAGAGCAAGAAACAGCAGGCCGCTCGGCGCAACCAGAAGCAGACCCAGGTCAAGGAGGTCAAGTTCCGACCCCAGACCGACGACGGGGACTATCAGGTCAAGCTGCGCAACCTGCTGCGGTTTTTTGAAGAAGG
>DQBD01000128.1:19179-19455 GCA_003526065.1 Gammaproteobacteria bacterium
CTCGGCCGTGACCTGCTGAAGCGACTGGAAGAGGACCTGAAAGGTGTGGCGGTGGTCGAACAGTACCCGCGCATGGAAGGTCGCCAGATGGTCATGGTGATGAGCCCGCGCAAGCGTTAAGCGCGGCAATGCAACCGGCGCCGCGTTCGGCGCCACAGATTATGGATTTCAGGAGTCAACAGCCGTGCCCAAGCTGAAAACCAACCGTGGCGCTGCCAAGCGTTTCAAGAAGACCGGCTCGGGAAAGTTCAAGTGCAGCCACTCGCACCTGCGCCA
>DQBD01000192.1:0-226 GCA_003526065.1 Gammaproteobacteria bacterium
GCCCGCTGCTCGAACGCATACACGATCTGTGCCTCGCGACCGACCGCGGCCGCGTCGGCGCAGGCGATGAGGCCCTGCTCCGTGGCGGCGGACAGGGCGGCCGGCGCCGGGTCAAAGCCCAGCACCCGGTACCCGGCGCGCGCGAGGTGGCCGGACATGGGCAGGCCCATGGTGCCAAGGCCAATGAAGCCGAGTACCGGGTTCATGGCCTCAGCCCTGCCTGGCG
>DQBD01000192.1:552-1088 GCA_003526065.1 Gammaproteobacteria bacterium
TTGGCCGGGGTCTTGGCCGGCTTGGCCTTGCCGCCCTTCATCTTGGCGGTGCCACTGGCACCGGCTGCCGCCTTGCGCGCGGCGGCGCTCTCGGTGAGCGCCTCCTTCATGGCGAAGTAGGCGTTCGCCGCCGCCGGAAAGCCGGCGTAGACGCCCACATGGCCGATGATCTCGACGATCTCCTGCTGCGTGAGGCCAACCTTGAGCCCGCTGCGGATATGCACCTTCAGCTGCGGCTGCGCGGTGCCGAGTGCCGCCAGCGTGGCGATGGTGGTGATCTCCCGGTCGCGCAGCGCCAGCTGTTTGGTGCGGGCGTAGGTGTCGCCGAAGGCATAGGCCACGGTGGCACGGGCATAGTCGGGCGCCAGCTCGTTCAGCACGCTGACCACCTCGTCGGCGGCGTCCTTGTCCTCGATGGCGTGGAGCATTTCGAGCGCCTTTTTCATGCGCGGATCGTCGGTCTTGGCCATGGCTTCCCCTCCGGATTGAGCGTTGAAGACCCGTCACGCGCCAGGGATGGCGCGTCGCACACCGGG
>DQBD01000192.1:1310-8911 GCA_003526065.1 Gammaproteobacteria bacterium
CCGGGTCCGGGCCTGCGCCGGCCCCGGCGATCTGCAAAACGCCACGGATGACGTTTCGCGGAAACCTTTCAAACCTGGTTGAAGTCGATCGGCAGATCGAGGTGGTCGTTCAGCAACGTGATCTTCTTGCGTGCGATGCGCCAGCGCCCGTCGTCCTCGACCAGCGTGTGGTCGTAAAAGCCGAACAGCTGCGCCGTCACGCGCCGGTGGTAGGTACTGGTCTGCCAGTGGCTGCTGACCTCGAGCCGGCCATCGTCGGCAGCGGTCACGTGCAGGTTGCTGATGACATGACAGGTCCGCGGCAACGGCGTCACGAACGGCGTCAGGCCCGATTCCACGCGGTACACACGGTCACCCAGCGCGGCGCGGCCGGCCAGATAAAAGAACGACACGTAACGGTCCGGGTCGTCGCCCAGGGTCTCCTCGTCCACCCACGCCGGGCACCAGAACACGCAGTCGTCGGTGTACAGGTCCAGCCAGTCCTGCCAGCGCCAGCGGTCCAGACAATCGGCCTCGCGAAACACCACCGCAGCGGCGGCCATGTGCAGGTCGGGTGTCACCATCAGCCGAGCTCTCCGGCGTCCAGCGCGCGGCGCTGACCTTCCTTCATCAGGCGCAGCCACTGCCGGTAGTTGGCGTGGAACAGCGTCTCGTCGGACATGTTCAGCGGCCCGGCACTGCTGGTTTCGGGTTCGATGCCAAGTTCACGCGCGTAGTCGTTGGCGCCGCGCACCATGGACTTGAGTCCCCGACCGTGGCCGTGCAGCCAGTCCACCGCACGGGCCTGCAGGCCCTCCTGGCAATTGCGGTAGGCACCCACATCGTCCGGCGTGCCGGTGGAGCTGATGTTGAAGAAATCCTCGTACTGACGCAGACGCTGGCGCCGCGCGGCCGGCGGTTCGCCCACCGGCACCCAGCAGTAGATCTCCATCTCGGTGAGCGCCGTCCCCAACGGGCGCAGCACGCGGAACTGGCCGATCACGGCGTTGTCCGTGCACTGCACGTTCGGGAAGATCGTCAGGTTCCGGCCGTACTGCAGCAGCCACTTGGCGCGGCCGGCGCCCAGGCGCGCCGCCAGTTGCTCGCGCTGCGACCACAGCGGGCGGAATTCGGGCGCCGGGTTCTCGGTGAAGAACAGCGCGTGACCGTTCTTCAGGCCGAAACTGCCGGTCTTGAGGTTCTCGCCGAACATGGCCTCGATGTCCGGCCCCTTGTAGGCGGCCCCGGCGCGCGCGATGCGCCGGCGGGTGATCTCGATGAAGCCCTTGTGGGCGATGTTCAGGTGATAGCCGTCCAGGCAGTTCTCGACCTGCAGCTTCCAGTTGCCGGGGAAGGTGTAGCTGGCGTTGCCGCGCACCAGCTCCATGCCGTCGGGCGCCTGCTCGACCAGCAGGTCGATGAACACCCGCGCGTCGCCAAGATGCTGCTCCAGCGGCACCACGTCCGGATTCAGGCTGGCGAAGACCCAGCCGCGGTACTCGCCGAGTTTCGGCACCGCCTGCAGGTCATGCCCGTTCGCCTCGAAGGCCGGCGTGTAGGCGGCCTCGGCGTGGTCCTTGATCGACACGCAACGGCCGGCCGAGTCGAAGGTCCAGCCGTGGTAGGTGCAGCTGTGGAACTTGCGGTTGCCGGCGCGCGTGAGGCACACCAGCGAGCCCTTGTGCGTGCAGGTGTTCAGGAATGCCTTCAGTTCGCCGGCGCCGTTGCGGGTCACCAGCACCGGCTGGCGGCCGATGTGCGTGGTGTAGAAGTCGTGCGGCGCCGCGACCTGCGAGGCATGGCACAGGAACACCCAGTTCGATTCGAAGATGTACTTCATCTCCAGTTCGAACAGGCTTTCGTCGCGGAAGATGTCGCGGTGTACCGCGAACACGCCTTCCTCGATGCGGTCATCGATATAGCGGTCGAAATCGACCGCTCCTGCGGCCGCGACCGGCCGCTGCGCGGGATTGTTCATGCCCCCTCTCCTCCGGCGAACACGGTCTGGTCGGCGCCAGACGCGCAGTGACACGGAGTCAACCTTAATTAACGGCCGTTTGGCATGGATGCTAGCACGAGGTCCGGCGATCACCGACGACCAGCGCCCGCCTCGGGCAGCAAAACGCGCGCGACGCCACCGTGGCACGCCACGGGCAGCCCCCCGCATTCAGGCGCTGGCGCCAGCGGGCGGTGTGCGTCAGTGCCTGGCGCCAGTGGCCAGCCAGTGCTCCAGCGCCTGTGCGGGCAGCGGAGCGCTGACCAGGAACCCCTGCAATTCGCTGCAGCCACAGGCGGCCAGCAACTCGGCCTGCTCGCCGGACTCCACACCTTCGGCCACCACCTCGATCCCCAGGCTGCGTCCCAGCGCCACGATGGCCGACACCAGCGCCGCGCCCTGGGGCGACGCCGAATCGCCAACCAGCACCGCCGGGTCGATCTTGATTCTGCTGACCGTCAGCCGCTTCAGACGCGCAAAACTCGAGTAGCCGACACCGAAATCGTCTATCGAGAAATGGATGCCGTGCTGCTCGTGCAGCCTGCGCAGCATCTCCAGCGCCGCGTCGGCGCCCTGCAACAGCGTCGCCTCGGTGACTTCCAGTTGCAGCCGACGCGGATCGAAGCCCGTCTCGGCCAGCACGTCCACCACGCGCTGTTCAAAGCCGGGATGCTTGAGCTGGCCGACCGAGACGTTCACCGCCAAGCGCAGCCCGCCGCCCAATGACAGGGCTCCGATCTCGCGACAGGCCTGACGCAGCACCCATTCCCCGAGCGCCTGGATCAGGCCACACTCCTCCGCCACCGACACGAAACTGTCCGCCAGCAGCAACCCGCGCTGCGGATGTTGCCACCGCACCAATGCCTCGACGGCGACGACCTGCCCATCGGGCAGCGACTTGACCGGCTGGTAGTACACCGACAGCGCGTCACCGGCGATGGCCGTGGCCAGTTCGGCCTCGAGCGCGAGCCGGTCCGTGGCCTGCATCGTCATGCCCGGCTCGAAGAAACAGAACACGTTGCCACCACGGGCCTTGGCGCGATACATGGCGCCGTCGGCATTGCGCAGCAGCCCGGAGGCGTTGCGCTCGTCGGTGGGGTACAAGGTCAAACCAAGGCTGGCGCCGGTGCTCAGCGGCTGGCCGTCGATCACGAACGGCGCCTGGAACGTCTCGAGCAGCTTGTGCGCCACCCGTGCCAGATCCTCGGCCCTGCCCAGGCCCGGCACCAGCACACCGAACTCGTCGCCCGCCAGGCGCGCCACCGTATCCTCGGTGCGCAAGGCCGTCTGCAAACGTTCGGCGATGCTCCGCAGCAAGCGGTCTCCGACCTCGTGCCCGAAGCTGTCATTGATACTCTTGAACCGGTCGAGGTCGACAAAGATCACGCCCAGCATGCTGCCGTGGCGCGCGGTCTCGGCCAGCGCCTGATCGAGGCGGTCGGCGAACAGCACGCGGTTCGGCAGACCGGTCACGACATCGTAGTGCGCCAACTGGTGAAGGCGCTGCTCGATCTGCTTGCGCTGGATGGCATTGCCGATCTGAGCCGCCACGGTCTGGAGCACCCGCACCACCCGCTCATCACACGGCCGGCGCTCGGCCAGGAAACACTCGAGCACCGCCAACACGCCATTCTCGCCAACCACCGGCACCGCCACGGCGGTGCGCAGCCCCTGCGCCTGCAGCGACTGCCGGCGCTCGCTGGCCACGGTGTCGACACGCTCCTCCTCGAGTTCAACCCACTGCGCCTGTCCCGACTGCCACACGCGCCCGGGCAGGTCCGCACCGGGCAGGCACGTCGCCGGCGACTCACACAGCAGCCGGCCGTCAGCGGTCACCGCCGTGGTGCAGGCCAGGCGCCCGGTCGCTCGCTCCTGCTGCCACAGCTGTGCCTGCGGCCAGCCGAGCACCTGACACAGATGATGCAAGCCGGCGCGCAGGGTGTCCGACAGACCACGGCCGTCGTTGGCCACCTCGGCGATCAACAGCAACAGGCGCATCTCCCGCTCGGACAGACGCCGCTGAGTGATGTCGCGCAACACCATCACGAACATCGACGCGCCGTTTTCGTCGTACCGGCTCAAGCCGACCTCCACCGGCACCCGCTGCCCGCCGCTGTGCAGCACCTCCACCTCGGACCGTTCGTCAAGCGTCCAGACGGCGTCGTCGCTGGTACGAAACGCCACCAGCAGCTGGTCGAACATCGACTGCCCGTCCTCGGGCACCAGCGACGCAAGCGGCTTGCCAACGGCTTCGTGCTCGGCATACCCGAGCAGCTGCCGCGCGCCGTTGCTCCACAAGCTGATGCAATGGGCACTGTCGAAGCCGATCACCGCGTCGGCGCTGACCGACAGCAGGTGCTTTACCCGTGCCGCGAAGGCCGCCTGCTCGCGCCGTGAGCGGTCGGCCGCACGCTCTCGGGCGATAGCCGGCAACAGCCGGCGCAGGTCGTTTTTCGTGACATAGTCGGCCGCGCCGGCCTGTAGCCCTTCTACCGCGGTGTCCTCGCCGAGCGTCCCCGACACGAAGATGAACGGCAGCCCCGGCGCATTCTGGAGCACCAGCTCCAGGGCCCGCCGACCACTGAACGCCGGCATGGTGTAGTCGGCCAGCACCACATCCCAGTCACTGTCGAGTGCCGACAGCAGCATCGCCTCGTTGTCCACACGCCGCCACAACGGCGCGTAACCACCGTTCCTCAGGTGCTCGACCAGCAACAGCGCGTCATCCGGCGAGTCGTCAATCATCAGCACGCGCAGCAGCGCGGACTCGGATTGCTTGGCGGGGGAACTCATCGGCACCGGCACCGTGGATCAGGGACGCCGATTCAGCAGCAGCCAGTACAGCCCCAGTTGCTGCGCGGCGTGCACGAAATCGTCGAAATCGACCGGCTTCCGGACATAGCTGTTGCACCCCAAGCGGTAACTCTCGACCAAGTCGCGTTGCTCGTCGGACGATGTCAGCACCACCACCGGCAAGGAACGGGTTCTCGCATCGGCGCGCAGCTGGCGCAGCACTTCGAGGCCATCGAGCCGCGGCAGCTTCAGGTCCATCAGCACCACCGCCGGCGCGTCGGCCAGGTCGCGCTCGGCGTACTGGCCACGCCCGAACAGGTAGTCGAGCGCTTCCACACCGTCCCGCACCACGACCACCTTGTTGCCGATGCGCTGTTGCTGGAACGCGTGCAACGTCAGCGCCTCGTCGTCGGCGTTGTCCTCAACCAGCAGGATGATCGGTTCCGGCATCGCCAGCCTCCTGCGAGAGCGTGAAATAGAAGGCCGCGCCGTGCTCGGGCGCCGCTTCGGCCCAGATACGACCACCGTGCTTGTGGATGATCCGCTGCACCGTGGCAAGCCCGATGCCCGTACCGGGGAACTCGTCCATCCGGTGCAGCCGCTGAAAGGCGCCGAACAACTTCTCGGCATGCGCCATGTCGAAGCCGGCACCGTTGTCCCGCACCACGAACACCTGCTCCGTGTCATGCACCTCGGCATCGACCACGATGCGTGCATCGGTCGTGCGTGCGGTGAATTTCCACGCATTGTCCAGCAGGTTCTGCATGGCGACGCGCAGCAGCCGCACGTCACCGTGCACACGCAAGTCGGGTGCCACGTCGACCTGCACCTGCCGCTGCGGCTGCGCCTCGGCCAGGCCAAGCAGTACCTCCCGGGCAAGGGCGGTCAGGTCGACGGTGCCCCAGTGCACCTGCGCGCGCGTCACGCGTGCCAGGCCCAACAGATCGTCGATCAGCTGTCCCATGTGCTGCGCGTTGCGCCGCACGCGCGCCAACCGGTCGCGGTTGGCCTCATCGAGATGCGCCATGCATTCCTGTTCCAGGATGCGGCTGAAGCCGTCGATGGCACGCAGCGGCGCCCGCAGGTCGTGTGACACCGAGTAGCTGAACGCCTCCAGTTCCCGGTTGGTGGACTCCAGTTCCCCGGCGCGCGTCGTCAGCGCCTTGTTCAGCTCCATGATGCGTCGCTCAGCCAGCTTGCGGTCGGTGACGTCCTCGAGCACCCCGTCCCAGACCAGGCCCTGCGCCGTCTGCCTGGGGGCCACGCTCAGGGCCGCCTCGAACTGCCGTCCGCGCAGGGTCATGCCCGTGCATGCCGCCCCGGTCAGCCCTCCCAGGCGGCGCGCTTGCTCGAGCAACGCGGAGCAGGCCTCGGCGCTCACGTTGAACGAGGCCACGGGACTTTCCAGGAGTTCCTCCATCGACTCGGCCTCAAGAATGCGCTGCATGGCCGGGTTGGCCTCGAGCAGGCGCCCCAGCGGGTGGTCATCCGCCACGAAGATGCCCACCGGCAGGTTGTCGACCAGCAGGCGAAACCGTTGGTCGGCCTCGCGCGCCCGACGCTGGGCGGCGAGCCGCTCCTCGACGTCCCGCATCGACACGATGACCCGTTGGCGGTCGTCGCTCAGCAACGCACCGAGCGCCACCTCCACCATCACCGGACTGCCGTCGGCGCGGCGCGCCGGCAGACCCTCCGCCTCGCCGAACAGCCGGAAGGGCGTGGGATTCGCCAGGAAACTGCGCCAGCGCGCCCGGTGCGCCTCCAAGATTTCCTCGGGCACCAGTCGCCCCACCGGCGCGCCCACCAGCTGCTCGCGCGTGTACCCCAGAAGGGCGTCGACGCGGCGATTGGCCAGCTCGATACAGCCATCGTCCGAGACCACCAGAACGGCATCGGGCACGGCCTCGAACACCCCCCTGAACAGGGCCTCGGCCCGGCGCCGTTCACGGATCTCCGCCTGCAGGCTGGCGTTGGACTGCGCCAGCTCCCGGGTACGGGCGGCCACCTGCAGTTCGAGGTCCTCGGCCAGGCGCGCCAGGCGGCTCTCTGCGCTGCGCTGGCGCCGATGCACGCGACTGAGCCAGGCGGCATCGATGAGCAGCAGCCCGCCCAGCAACGACACCCCCAATGTGGCAAACACCCCCGCGCTGGTCGACGGATGCAGCAGACCGGCGTTCTCCACACTGTGGCGGGCCACGACGAGCACCAGCACCACCAGCGCAACGGTGGGCAGCATCCGCCGCAGGGAAGCGCCGCCGGCGTCATCGGCCAGGATCACGCTGATCGGGGCGCGATGCGGCGCGCTTGCCAACGCACCGAGAGCGAGCAACACCAGCGCCACGGCGCCGGTGGGCGCCACCCGCGTTTCCCGGTGCGCGTTGTACAGGGCGCCCGCGTCGAGCAGATAACCGAGCAGGATCAGTACACCGATGACACCCGCCATCACGGTCAGGAGGGCGCTGATGCGTCCGCGCACGGTACCCGCACCGCCTCCCAGCACCAGCGCCAGCGCCAGCGCCAGCCCGCCGCTGCTCGGCACCGCCCACAGGTGGCCGATGCCATTTTGTGCCTCCCCCGCCACCAGCCAACGACCGGTCAGCCACTGGCCGTCCAGGCGGCTCACCAGCATGACGAACACCATGAACAGACCGGCCAGCAGGGCACTGCACCGGGCGCCCAGCCGATACCGCGCAGAGCCCTCGCCAACGCGCAACAGCAGTAACGCCAGCGCCAGCAGGCTGACCACGCACGCCGCCGACACGTGCATCACCAGCGACCCCGGCACGCGCATCCGCAGCATTGGCAACCCGTGCCAGGCCAGGGACAGCAACGC
>DQBD01000195.1 GCA_003526065.1 Gammaproteobacteria bacterium
ATCACCTCGTCGATGTTGAGGAAGGCGATCAGCAGGCCGTCGAGGATGTGCAGGCGTTCGAGCACGCGGTCGAGGCGGTGCTGCAGGCGCCGGCGCACGGTGACGGTGCGGAACTCCAGCCATTCCAGCAGCAGGCCGCGCAGGTCGCGCACGCCCGGTCGACCGTCGAGGCCGATGCAGTTCAGGTTGACCCGGTAGCTCTTCTCGAGGTCGGTGGTGGCGAACAGGTGGCCCATGAGGGCATCGACATCGATACGCCGGCTGCGCGGCACCAGCACCAGCCGGGTCGGGTTCTCGTGGTCGGACTCGTCGCGCAGGTCTTCCAGCCACGGCAGCTTCTTGGCCTGCATCTGGGCGGCGATCTGTTCCAGCACGCGGGCGCCCGACACCTGGTGCGGCAGGGTGGTGATGATGATGTCGCCGTCGTCGAGTTCGTAGCGTGCCCGCGCCCGCACGCTGCCGTGGCCGCTGCGGTACAGGTCCTGCAGCTCGGCGCGCGGGGTGATGATGTCGCAGCCGGTGGGGAAGTCCGGCGCCGGCAGCAGCCGGCACAGGGCCTCCAGATCGGTATCCGGATCGTCCAGCAGCGCCAGCGTGGCGGCCGCCACTTCGCGCAGGTTGTGCGGCGGGATGTCGGTGGCCATGCCGACGGCGATGCCGTGGCCGCCGTTCAGCAGGATGTGCGGCAGGCGCGCCGGCAGCAGGTGCGGTTCGTTCAGCGTGCCGTCGAAGTTGGGTCCGAAATCCACCGTTCCCTGGCCGAGCTCGGCCAGCAGCAGCTCGGCGAAGCGCGACAGGCGCGCCTCGGTGTAGCGCATGGCGGCGAACGACTTCGGGTCGTCGGCGCTGCCCCAGTTGCCCTGGCCGTCGATCAGCGGGTAGCGGTAGGAAAAGCCCTGCGCCATCAGCACCATGGCTTCGTAGCAGGCGCTGTCGCCGTGCGGGTGGAACTTGCCGATCACGTCGCCGACCGTGCGCGCCGACTTCTTGGGCTTGTTGCTGGCCGCCAGCCCAAGCTCGGACATGGCGTAGACGATGCGCCGCTGCACGGGCTTGAGGCCGTCCGCCAGGTGCGGCAGGGCGCGGTCGAGGATGACGTACATCGCGTAGTCGAGGTACGCCTTCTCGGTGAAGGACTTCAGGGGCAGGCGTTCGATGGTGTCGTCGAGGCTCATGCGGGCGGGCGGCTGGAACGGGGAAGGGGGCGCGTATGGTGACGCAAGGCGCCGTCGTTGGGGTAATGCCCGGTCGGCACGGCCGTGTTCCGCCGGCGTCTTTTCGCGCCAGCTGTTTCATACTGGCCGCACCGGTGTTGCCGGGCCGCCCGGGTGCGGCCCGCTGCGCCGCGCCACGGATGGCCGCCCTTACCGGACCACCCGACACAGATTGCAGGAGGAGAAGCCCATGTCCGCGGTACCGAAGTCCGCCGTTGCCGGCGCCCAGGCGCCCATCGATTTTCGCCAGCACATCGAGAACCTGCGCGCCCGCGACCTGCTGTGGGACATCGACGCGCCGATCGCCATCGAGACCGAAGCCCACCCGCTGGTGCGCCTGCAGTTCCGCGGCCTGCCGGAGGAGCAGCGGCGCGGCTTCCTGATCAAGAACCCGCACAGCGTCGACGGGCGTCGCTTCGAGGGTGACCTGGCCATCGGCTGCCTGGCCGCCTCGCGGCAGATCTTCGAGACCGGTCTTGGCCTGCGCGAGGGCGAGAACCTGCTCGAGCGCGTGGCGCACGCGCTGCGCAACCCGCTGCCGCCGCAGGTGCTCGAGCAGGGGCCGTGCCAGGAGGAAGTGCACACGGGCGACTCGCTCACCGAGCACGGTGGCCTGGGCGAGTTTCCGATCCCCGTCTCCACGCCGGGCTACGACAACGGCCCCTACACCACCTTCTCGCACTGGATCACCAAGGACCCCGAGACCGGCATCTACAACATCGGCAACTACCGTGGCCAGGTGAAGGCGCCGGACCGCATCGGCTGCTTCACGTTCCCGCCGCAGCACCTGGGCCTGCACTGGGTCAAGTGCAAGCGCCTGGGGATCCCGCTGGAGGCGGCGCTGGTCATCGGCGTGCCGCCGTACGTGTCCTATGCCGCCAACGCCAAGATCCCCTACGAGGCGGACGAACTGCAGGTGGCGGGCGCGCTGTCGGGCAAGCCGCTGCCGGTGGTGCGCGCCAAAACCGTGGACCTGCTGGTGCCGGCCTACGCCGAGATCGTCATCGAAGGAAAAATCTCCACCACCGAACTGGAGCCCGAGGCGCCGTTCGGCGAGACGCACGGCTTCATGTCGCAGCCGGTGAACGCGTACTTCATGGAAGTGACCGCCATCACCCACCGCAAGCGGCCGACCTGGTGCTCGATCCTGTCGCAGTTCCCGCCGTCGGAGAGCACGCGCCTGCGGTCGATCTCGTTCGAGGCGTCGTTCTACAAGCACCTCAAGTACGACTGCAACCTGGCCGGCGTGCTGGACGTGCATTTCCCGCAGCAGACCTCGGCGTACTACACCTGTTTCATCAAGATCAGGCGCAACACCAAGGCCGATCCCTGGCAGGCACTGCACGCGGCGGCGGCGTACGACCCGTTCGTGAAGGTGTTCGTGGTCACCGACGAGGACGTGGACATCCACAACCCGGAGATGATGCTGTGGGCGGTGGCCACGCGGGCCATGCCGCACCGGGACATGCGCATCATCGACGGCCGCATGTCGGCCATGGATTTCTCGGCCATCCAGGCGGAAGAGGCCGAGGGCTTCAAGTACATGGAGCCGAACGGCTCGTCGGCCATTCTCATCAACGCCTGCCGGCCGTGGGCCTACCCGCCGGTGGCGCTGCCGCGCAAGGACTTCATGGAAAACGCCATCGCGCGCTGGCAGGAGCTGGGCCTGCCGCCGCTGGAGCTGAAAACCCCCTGGCACGGCTACGACCTGGGTTTCTGGTCCGAACAGTGCGAGCGCGAGGCGCAGATGGCGGTCGAGGGCCGGCACTACGAGATCGGCGAGACGGCCAGGCAGCGCCGCGTGAAGGCCACCGACGAGAACACCGGCGGCGTGAGCTGAGGCGGCCGGCCTTCCGCGCAAGCCAGGGATGGCTTGCACGCAGAACCAGCACTTGAAGTGCTGGTTCTGCGGAGGCCGTCGCGGACAGGTGCCGCGACGAGCCGAGTTGAGAAAGGGCAGGACGCCCTTTCTCAACCGTCAGACAACGCCTGCCGCAGTGGCCGAAAACAGGCACGCACTTCCTCCACGAACACCTGTGGCACTTCCAGGGCGGCGAAATGACCGCCCCGGTCCAGTTCGTTCCAGTGGATGAGGTGCCGGTAGTGGCGCTCGGCCCAGCGCCGTGAGCTGCGGAAGATCTCCTTCGGGAACACGCTGATGCCGGCCGGCAGGTCGATCTCGAAGCGGCCGAGGCTGTTGAAGCTTTCCCAGTACAGGCGCGCCGACGAGGCGGCGCTGGCGGTGCACCAGTACAGCATGATGTCGTCGAGCATCTCGTCGCGCGTGAGCACGTTTTCCGGGTGGCCGTCGCAGTCGGTCCAGGCGCGGAACTTCTCGAGAATCCACGCCGCCTGCCCGGCCGGCGAGTCGGTGAGGCCGTAGCCCAGGGTCTGCGGGCGGGTGCTCTGCTGCTTCGAGTAGCCCGAGTCCTGCTCGGTGTAGTAGCGGAACGCTTCGAGTGCGTCCTGTTCGAGCGGCGTGAGGTCGTTCAGGGTGGCCGGGTCCGGCTCCACGATCGGCATGTTGACGTGGATGGCGGCGCAGTGGCCGAGGTTCTGCTGGCCGATCATCGCCGTGATGGCGGCGCCCCAGTCACCGCCCTGCGCCACGTAGCGCCCGTAGCCCAGGCGCAGCATGAGGCGGTCCCAAACTTCGGCGATCTTGCCGACGCCCCAGCCGGGCCGCGTGGGCTTGCCCGAGAATCCGTAGCCCGGCAGCGTCGGGCACACCACGTGAAACGCGTCCTCGGCCCGGCCGCCGTGTGCCACGGGGTCGACCAGCGGCCCGATCACCTTGTGGAACTCCACCACCGACCCCGGCCAGCCGTGCGTGATCAGCAGCGCCAGCGCCTGCGGGTGCGGCGAACGCTGGTGGATGAAGTGAATCGGCAGGTCGTCGAGCGTGGTCAGGAACTGCGGGAAGCGGTTCAGGCGCCGCTCGCGTTCGCGCCAGTCGTACTGCTCGCGCCAGTAGCGGCACACCGCCTGCACGTAGGCCAGCGGCGTGCCCTGCGACCAGTCGTCGACGGTTTCGCGCTCCGGCCAGCGGGTGTGATCGAGCCGCCGGTGCAGGTCGGCGATGACGGCGTCGTCGACGTGCAGGGTGAAGGGCGTGACGGCGTCGCTCATGGCGATCTCCCCTGCCCTGCTCACAGGCCGCCGAAGCCGGCGCCGCGCAGCTGCGGGAACACGCCGGACGCCGTGGCCAGGCCGCCGGTGCCGCACAGCGCGGCGATGACGGCCAGCGTCTCGTCGAGCTCGCGCTCGGTGGCGCCGGCCTCGCGCGCCATGTCGGCGATGTGCAGGCAGCCGTTCGGGTGACGGCCGGCGGCATCGATGGCCAGCGCGATCAGCAGCTTGATCTTCAGCGGCAGTTCGCCGGGCGCGAAGGCCGCCTCGAACAGCCGCGCCACCGCGTCGCCCACCTCCGGCTGGCGGGCGCGGATGACGTCGACGAAACCGGGGGCGGATACGTGGCTCATGGTGGGCTCCTCGGGTGTTGTGTTCGGGGGGTCGGCGAGCACGGCTCGCCGCGACATGCTACCCGCCGGCCCGGCCGACCCTCGGCGCCCGGCCTCAGGGCGCCAGCAGTTCGGCGTCGTTGACCAGCAGTGCCAGCGGCAGCGGCGCCAGCAGCTCCCCGGCCGGCACGCCGTGGTCGCCGACACGGTGACGGCGCCCGCCGAGCAGGTCGTACCAGTCGCCGGGCGGCAGCAGGACACGGGTGTCGGCCCAGTCGACCGCGTTCTCCTGTTCGTCCGACAGCCTGGCCAGCAGGCGCGGCACCACGGTAATGGCCACCTGCCCGTCCAGGCGGCGGGCGAAGGCGCACAGGTGTTCGGCATTGGCGCCTTCGGTGCCCAGCGGCTGGTAGTCGCCGTCGCGGAACAGGTCGGGCCGGCGGGCGCGCAGCTGCAGCGCCCGCCAGGTGAGGTACAGCTTGAGCCGTTCGTCGGCCGGGTCCGCCGCCAGCGGCGCCAGCGCGGCCGCCCAGCCGTCCGGGGGGGCGTCGAGCAGCGCCCTGATCTCGGCCAGCAGGTGCCGGCGCCGGGCATAGTCCACCGGCGCGCGGTTGTCCGGGTCGACCAGATGGAACTGCCACAGCTCGCTGCCCTGGTAGATGTCCGGCACGCCCGGCACGGTGAGCTTGAGCAGCGTCTGTGCCAGGGCGTTGCGCAGGCCGTGGCCGGCCAGGTGCTGCACCACGGCGCGCAGGTCCGGCAGGAACAGGTTGGTCTCGCCCGGCGTCAGCAGCGACTCGACGAAGGCGGACAGCGCCGTCTCGTACGCGTCGTCGACGTTGATCCAGCTGCTGTTGGCCTTGGCCTCGCGCACGGCCTTTTGCATGTAGGCGTCGATGCGCCGGCGGTAGTCGGCCAGCGCGTCGTCGTCCACCCCGCCCAGCGGGAAGCTGCCGACCAGCGTCTGGTACAGCAGGTACTCGTCACTGGCGCTGGGGGCGGGCCGGCCGCCGGCCTCGCGCTTGCGGCGACGGTTCATGCGCCGCCAGCGCTGCACCGTCAGTTTCCAGGCCGCCGGCAGTTCCGACAGCACGTTGATGCGGGCGCGCACGTCCTCGGCGCGCTTGCTGTCGTGGGTGGAGGTGGCCAGCAGGTTGTGCGGCCACTGGCGCGCGCGGCTGCGGTTGGCGCCGTGAAACGCCGCCACCGACAGCCCGAAGCGGCGCGGCTCGCCGCCGACGTCGTTCAGCGAGGTCAGCCGGTGGTAGCGGTAGAACGCGGTGTCTTCCAGGCCCTTGGCCATGACCGGGGCACTGAGCTGCTGGAAGCGCATGGCGAAGGTGCGCACCTGGTCGCGGTAGGACGGCCCGCGCCCGGTGGCGATGTCCAGCGTCAGCACGTCGTGCAGGAAGTCGAAGATGCCGACCTCGGCGGCGCGGCTGCGCCGGCGCGCCACCGCCACCGCCCAGTCGATGTGGCGGCGGTCGTCGGCGGCGATCGGCGCTTCGGTGATGTAGGTGCGGTACACCGGGAAGCAGGCGATGACCTCGGTCAGCGCGGCGCGCAGGCCGTTGACGGTGTAGTCGCAGGTGTTGCGGCTGGCGGCGGCGATGCGCGCCAGGTGGTTGGCCAGCACGTTCAGCTCGCTGGCCAGGGCGGTGCGCAGGATCAGCTTCTTGCACGCGTAGACCAGGTCGTCGAAGTCGCCGCCGGCGTGCGTGAAGTCGGCGTGGATGCGCGACATGCGCCGTTCGGCGGCAGGGTCGACGAACAGGCCGTTGACCAGGTTGGCGAAGCGGTAGCCGGTGGCGCCGTGGATCGGCCAGTCGTCCGGCAGGTGTTCGTGCTCGGCGAGGATCTTTTCCACCACCAGGTACAGCGGGCGTGGGTCGCCGGTGGTGCCGGTGGCGCCGTTGGCCCGCTCGCGTACCGCCGCCTGCAGGCGTTCGAAGTAGCCGCGCGGGTCGTTCAGGCCGTCCGGATGGTCGATGCGCAGGCCGTCGAGCTTGCGCTCGGCGATCAGGTCCAGCACCAGCCGGTGCGTGTCGTCGAACGCCGCCGGGTTTTCCATGCGCAGCGCCGCCAGGTCGTTGATGTCGAAAAAGCGCCGGTAGTTGATGTCGTCCGAGGCGACGCGCCAGAAGGCCGGACGCCAGGCCTGGGCGCGGATCAGCCCGTGCAGCAGGTCGAAGCTGGCGGGGTCGTCGGGGCGGCCGTTGAACTCCGCCACGCTGCGCTCGATGTGTTGACGGACCGCCGGCTGGGCCTCGCACAGCGCCGCCAGGTGGCGTTTGTGCACTTCCTTGTCGCGGTTGCGCTCGGTGATCAGGCG
>DQBD01000041.1:0-7329 GCA_003526065.1 Gammaproteobacteria bacterium
GCGTTGGAGCGGCCGGCGAAAGCCACTTCCGCGCCGTCGTCCGGCGGCAGATGGTCGAGGGCGGTGGCGGCACGCCAGAAACGCGCCGCGCGCAGGGGGTTGGGTTCGTCGGCTGTGGTCATGGTGGAGGGTCGTTGAGGACGAAGCGGCGGCCGCAGGTCGCGCTGCACCCGGCACCCCGGGGCGCCAGGCGGGAAGCAACCCGAAGCGGCGCCCAGATACTGCTAGAATACCGCGCCGTTTGGCCACGCCCCTGCTGGAGCCTGGCCGCTTCAAGCGCGCGCGGTCGCCCGAAGCGCGTGACCGAATACTCGCGTGCAGCGTCCGACACACCGGTCACGGCCGGCCGCTCACGCTCATGAAATCTTTGATCAATCCGAACAAACCGACAGTCAACGGGAGTCTGCAGATGCGAGGCTGCAAGTGGATCGTGGTGGCCGCCGTGCTCATGGCGGCAGGCAGCGTACAGGCAGCGGGAGACGCCACGGCCGGGAAACAGAAGTCAGCCCCCTGCGTGGCCTGCCACGGCACGGACGGCAATGCCACAGTCGGCCTGTATGCCAACATCGCCGGGCAACCCGCCAGCTACCTGGAAACCCAGCTGAAGGCCCTGCGTGACGGCGAGCGCGTCGACCCGGTGATGTCGCCCATGGCCGCCGGCCTGAGCGACCAGGACATCGCCGACCTGGCGGCCTACTTCTCCAGCCAGCAGATCAAGCACGGCAGCGTGCCCGAGGACGCAGTGGAGCCGGGCGCCCTGATGTACCGGGCCGGCAATGCGGAAACCGGCGTGCCGGCCTGCATGGCCTGCCATGGCCCACAGGGCCTGGGCAACGATCCGGCCGGCTGGCCGGCACTGGGCGGCCAGCACCCCGAGTACGTCGCAAAACAGCTGGAGCTCTACGCCAGCGGCGAGCGCAACACTGACCTCAACGGCATCATGCGTGACATCGCCGCCCGCATGAGCGACGCTGAAATCGACGCCGTTTCCAAGTACGTCTACGGCCTGCACTGATCCCCGGAGGCTGACCGCCATGCGTCTGACCGCGTTGACCGGCCTGTTCGCCCTGCTGCTGACCACCCTGGCGGCCCACGCCGAGCCGTGGGTGGAGCTGGCAACCCCGCAGCCGACACGTGATCCGGCCAAGGTAGAGGTCATCGAGTTCTTCTGGTACGGCTGCCCGCACTGCTACGAGGTCGAGCCGCGCGTGGCCGCCTGGCATGCCCGTCAGCCCGAGCAGGTCGAGTTCACCCGCGTGCCGGCGGTATTCAACGCCCGCTGGGCGGTGCTGGCCCGTGCCTACTATGCGATGCAGCAACTCGGCCTCGGTGAGGACGCGCATCGCGCGCTGTTCGACGCCATCCACCGCGAGCGGCGCAACCTCAATGACGAAACGAGCCTGACCGAGTTCTTTGCCGCACGCGGCGTGTCCGAGCAGGCGTTCCGTGACGCGTTCAACTCCTTCGACGTCGACCGCAAGGTCCGACAGGCCAACCAGATGACCCGTGACTACGCCCTTGAAGGTGTGCCGACCTTCATCGTCGAAGGCACCCACCGCGTCGACGGCACCAGTGCCGGCAGCGAGGACAACATGCTCGACGCCCTGGACCGGCTGGTCACGCAGGCCCTCAAGACCAAGGGCTGATCTCGCGTACGGCACCGCCGTCCACGCCACCCGGGCGGGTGGCGGCAGTGACGGTACGGGCCGATCCTAGGATTTGAACGGATCCACCACCGGCTTGATTTCCTCCAACCGGTGCATGCGCTCCATGGCGGTCGGTATCTCACCCAGGCCGTAGGTGCCTCCGAACAACCGCTCGAACGGGAAGTTATCCTTCTGCGCGGCCAGAAAGGCCAGCGCTTCGCGGTAGTACTCGATGCCGGCCGAGCGGATGCCGTGGACGCTGATCTGCTTCATCACGAAGGCCATGCCCGACACCTGCGCCGGCTGTGGGTCCCCGGCGCCAATGACGACGATCCGCCCCCCCATCCGGGTGATGCCGATGGCCTCCTCAAGGGCGTGATGCGAGCCTGAGCACTCGAACACCAGATCCGCGCCGCGACCATCGGTGAGGCTGCGCACCAGCTCGGCGCGCTGTGTTGCGTCCGTCTGCCCGATGTTGCATACGGCATCGGCACCGAACGCGGTGGCCACCTCCAGCCGCCCGTCCGGCGCACCGAAGCAAATCACCCGCCTCGCACCGAAGGCGCGCGCCGCCGCCACGCCGTAGAGCCCGACCGGCCCGCTGCCCTGCACCAGCACCGTTTCCGCCGGACGGATGCCACCGGCGCGTGCCGTGGCGTGCATGATGGTGCGCAGGGCACAGCTCGCGGACGACGCCCAGTGGCTGGGCACCTCGTCCGGCACCCGCACCACATGGCAGTTCGGCAGGATGTAGGCGTACTGCGCGAAACCACCCAGCAAATGCGGTGGCCTGCCACAGTCGGCGTAGCCATACGGCGTGAAGTTGCTGCACAGGGTCGGCTGGTGCGCCACCACGCAGTAATAGCAGCGGCCGCAGTAGGCATAGGCCCAGATTACCCGGTCGCCCCTGGCCAGCGGCGTGCCGGCCACGTCCACGTCGCGCCCGGCACCCAACGTCTCGATGATGCCGACCATCTCGTGGCCCAGCACCGCCGGCGTCTTCGAAACCGGCTGCAGCAGCCCCATGTGCACGTGGTGATCGGTGCCACAGATCGTCGCGCGGTCGACCTTGACGAGGATGGCGCCGGGTTCCGGCTCCGGCACGTCGAACTCGCGAACCTCCAGCGGTTCCTTGTAGGCGGCGAGCACCAGGGCCTTGGCTTTCATGTCAGGCTGATCTCCTGCGGTTGGCACGTTACAACGCCAGCGTCCGCGCGCAACGCCAGGCACCGCGCTTTGCGCGAAGGGCGCGCTCGGGAACGATCGAGCAAACGGCGCCGTGCAGGCGTCAGCCGCAGCGGCGCCCCACCAGAGCGCTCAGCCGCGCATCACTCGGCCGCGCGGCTGAACCCCATCTGCTTGCGGTACCACTCCCACCAGACGATGTTGGCGATCTCGTCGTTCTGGCCCGACTTGTAGGGGTCGGCGTCCTGGCGCACGCCCTTCAGGAAGTAGGCATTCGGCGTGCCCGCCTTCAGCGCGCCCTGAATGCGCGAGAACACGGCGGCATCTTCCAGACTCACCAGTCCGGACGGACCCAGCAGATTGGATGACTGACGCAGACGGTGCCGCACCATTTCCTCGTCATCGTCCTCGTGACAGAAGTAGGCCCAGTGGACTTCGGTCTTGTAGGGGCCGCGCGGAATGCCGAAGCGGAAATTGAACATGTCCAGGTGCTTGGTGCCGAACGACACCAGCGACGGACACACCACATAGGAACCCTGGCTCGGGTCGACACCCCTGAACTGAACCAGGCTCGGATCCTTGAGGAAGTCGCTGTTGCGTGCCGCGGCCAGCTGCGACACCAGCGCGATGTTGCCGTTCTCGGAGATGGTGCAGTTGCCCTTGCCACCCTGCCAGTTGAGCAGCTTGAAGGCCGCATGCAGCAGCGGCGGGTGGTAGCCGTCCTGGTCGCGGTAGGTCTTCCAGTTGGCGTTGTACATGATCTTCTGGTAGCCGAGCAGCTTCAGGCGCCCGTCACCACCGAGCGACGCCCGCAGCGGTTCGGCAATTTCACCCAACTGCTCGGACAGCGGCCCGGCATCGTCGTCGAGCGTCGCGAACACCAGTCCGGCGAACACCTCGAAGCGAATCTTGCGCAGGCCGAAGTCGGCCTTGCAGAAGTCTTCCGGAAAATCATCCTCACCCGGCACGCCGCGCAGGTTGCCACCGTTGTCGAACAGCCAGCGGTGGTACGGACACTGGAACTCGGTGGCCGTCCCGCGCACCTCGGGCACCAGCATGGTGCCGCGATGCGTACAGGCATTGTGGAATACACCCACCTGGCCGTTTTCCAGGCGGGTGATCAGGATCGGCACCTCGCCGATGTAGAAGGTCTTGTAGTCGCCGGCATTCGGCAGTTCCCCGACATGCGCCACCGGGTGCCAATGCGGCCCATAGAACAGGCGCTCCATCTCCAGCTGGTAGATCTCGGCGCTCTCGTAGAGCATCTTGGGGACGGCGTTCTGCCGGGTGGGGAAAACCACCAGGTCCTGAATGAACTGCGTATTGGCGTTCATGAAGCTAGCTCCTCGACAGGTCAGCGTGTGGCTCAGGCGGCGGACGGAAGCTTCACGCCCATGGCATCAAGCTCGGCCGCCAGCTCCATGACTCCCTCGTAGTAGATGCGCGATGCCTCGAGCGCCGTGTCCAGCCCCGCCAACACGTCCGCCGCCAGCTCCGGCGTGGTCACGTGACGCTTGATGGGTGCCCAGACCTGCTTGCCGGCGTGCTCCAGGTCGGCCTTTTCGTGATAGCGAAAGAAGAAAAGCTGCTCGTCGCTCAGGCCCAGATCCTTCTGCCACTTGTCGGCGCTGATGTTGGTCTCGCGGTCGATGGCCGTCAGCACGAACTCTTCCAGCGACGTGGACAACCAGCCGATGATCCAGTGCCGGTTGCGACACAGGTTCTCGGTCACCTGGTGCCAGATGTCGGTCTTGGGATTGGGCTTCGCCTGGTTCAGCTGCTCATCGGTCAGACCCAGGGTACGCGCCATCTCGAACAGGATCTTGGTATGCGGCGCCTTCAGGTTCTCGTCGTACACCAGCTCCTCGAGCATCTGGCCGATGGTCTTGCGCACCACGGCCTGATCAGGACAGCGGCTCATCCACGCCGGCCGGTAGCTGGCACTGAATTGGCGATTGCGGATGGAATGTTGGATCATCCATGCCTGTGCCATGCCGACCGTCAGCGTTCCGGTCAACCACGGCCAGGTGTTGGCCGATTCCACACAGCGCTCGGCAATGCGGTCGACGATGTCCTGCTGATTCATGTGTGTTTCTCCTCGTGAGACGACGCGTGGACGTCAACCGTGACGGGTGGTTGAATACCCTCCCCTTCATGGAACGTTCGGTCAGCTGGCATGGTCCCCCTGCCGCCGCATCGAAGTCAAGAAACGCGGCGCAGGCCGCCCCAGTCTAAGGAGAAGACGTATGAAATTCGGCCTGTTCTATGAAATGCAGGGTGCGTCCGACCGCAGCGACGTCGCGCTGTACCAGGAGCACCTGGACCAGTTCCGTTTGGCGGACGACCTGGGTTACGACTGCCTGTGGCTGGCAGAGCTGCACTTCCAGCGCGACTACTCGGTGCTGCCCGCACCGTTGATGATGGCGGCGGCGGCAAGCCAGATCACCAAGCGTATCCGTCTGGGCATGGGCATTTCGGTGCTGCCCATCAATCAGCCACTGCGCCTGGCCGAGGAAATCGCCACGCTGGACATCCTGTCCAACGGGCGCGTCGACTGGGGTATCGGTCGCGGTCACCCGATGACCGGTATCTACGACCACTTCAACATCGACATCGACCAGAGCAAGGCGCTGTTCAGGGAACACCTGGACATCATCCGCCTGGCATGGACCGAGGATGAGTTCAGCTTCAACGGCACGTTCCACAACATCGACCGTGTGCGGGTAACGCCCAAGCCGGTGCAAAAGCCAACCCCGCCGACCTTCGTGTCCGCCTTCAGCCCCGACACCTTCGATCTGGCCGGTGAGTACGGCTTCAACCTGTTCCTGCCGGCACAGGTCATCCCGGTGGAGCAGCTCAAGCGGGCCATCGCCGGTTACCACGCCGCGCTCGACAAATACCAGCGCGACAAGTCGCAGTTCCGCCTGCCGGTGCTGTTGCCGGTATACCTGGACACCGACGGCGATCGCGCACGACGCGACGTCGAGCGCGCCATGATGAGTTACTACGACATCATCGGCGTGATGATGGGCGAGATGATGGGGCGACTGCAGGCCAAGCACGCCGAGTTCCCGGAAAGCTACAAGGGCTACCTGCAGCTGGGCGAACTGACCAAGGACCTCAACTACGACTTCGTGTGCCGCGAGCTGGCCATCTTCGGCAGCCCGGCGGAGGCCATCGAGCGCATCCGCTTCCTGCGCGACGAAGTGGGCCTGCAGGACATCATCCTGTGGACCAACGTCGGCGCCATGCCACACGACAAGGTCTGCAACTCCATGCGCCTGTTCGCCGAACAGGTCATGCCGCACTTCGCCTGACCTTCGCCGCAGTAACCGCCCCCCCGGCACACGGGGAAATGCTGAACCAAGATCAGCGTTTCCAGCAGCCGGCGGGGCGGCCTGCAATGACCTGACGCCGGCCGCTCAAAGCCCCTTGCAGTTGGCGTAGTAGGTCACCGTGCCCGGCCAGTCGGAAAAGATGCCGAGGATGCCCACATCCATGGCCAGCACGTCGAGCGCCTTGTACATGTCGCTGTCACTGGCGACCGCCCTGCCCTCGGGGTCGAAGGCGTAATAGAACCCGGCCCCGGATGCCCCCCGACGCAGGTCGGAGCGCTCGAACGTCCAGGTGATGATGTCGAACCCCAGGCGCTTGAGATCGCGCGCCAGTGCCGACGGCACGATACGGTCCTCGTCGTCCAGCGCCAGCAGTGCCGGCAGCGGCGGCGCAATGATCCGCACGCCCTGCGCCTTGAGCGCCCTCAGATCCGACATCGGCAGCGGCGGTACCGTCTGACCGCCGGCCGGGTCATAGTCCACCAGGTAAACGGCCTGGCGGCCGTACCGCGGCGTGTTGTCGATCCAGTACAGGACATCGGCGAGGTTGAACGACTGCGGCCAGGCGTCGCGCGGATCGACGCCCGCCGCCTGCAGCGTGTCGATGAGCGCCTGCGCGTACGGTGCCTGACCGCCGAACACGCTCGCGATGCGCGCCGCGTCGCCGCCCTTCAACTCCGGTGTGTGCTTCACGCCGAGTGACTGATTGAGCGCGATGCTCTCGGCAAACGTCATCAGCGTGCCATCGGCGGCGTACAGATCGGTCCGCCAGTCGGCCGTCCCCCCCAGGTAGCCCTCGGCATCCGCCGCCGCCGGATCGCTGGCGTCCATCTTGCCGCGCAGCGTGCGGAACTCGGCCAGGGTAAGGTCGCTGGCGCAGCACTTCGGCGCCGATCCGGGCCCCGAATAGGGCACCGAGCATTTGGCGTTCAGCGGCGTGGTCACGATGTTGGTGGTGGTGTGCAAATCGCATTCCGCGTGCCGGCACACCAGCGCGCCGTCGGCGGTGAACGTGACATCACACTCGACGATGCCGGCGCCCATGCGCGCCGCCGCCTCGTACGATTCGCGCGTGTGTTCCGGGAACTGCAACGGCGCGCCGCGGTGGCCAATCGAGAAATCCGTACGGCGGAACATGCCACCGCGACAGCTTTCCAGTTCGG
>DQBD01000041.1:7614-19911 GCA_003526065.1 Gammaproteobacteria bacterium
TCGGCCCATGCCCTGGCGCACCGAACATGCCGGCCGCCTGCGACGTTCCGACGGCACCCCACAACATCGCTGCACACACCAGGCCAACGGCTCCAGAAAACATTCGCGTTCGCATGACAACTCCCCGCAGCAGTCAGATGAATGGTGGATGCCGACCGCATCCGACTGCCACTTTGGGCGCCGCCCGTGCACAAACCGTGACCGGTCCATGACCGCGAGGTCTCAATTCCTTGTCGGCCACGTGACACATGACAGCCGATGCCACCGGCCGTGAACCGCCACCGATGCCACCGGCCCGAGGGGTTAATATCCACACGTCCGTAAACCGGTCCCCGACTTCGCAACCGCAGGTAATCTGTCGATGAACACAGTCAAAGAGCAAGCAGCCCAGCCCCCCAAGCTGGAGGCCATGTTCGAGGAGATGCAGCGCATCGCCGGCGACGACCCGCACCGTCCCGGTGTGGTCGAACAGCTGTCCGCCGTGATGAAGACGGCCCTCGCCGATCCGCAGGTGCAGCAGTACCTGCGCGACGCGACCGCCGACAACCCGGACCTGTACGGCAGCATGAAGGATCCGGGCCTCGGGATCATGGGCGTGCACTCGGCCAAGATCGGCTACCGCGAACCCCACGACCACGGCGACTGCTGGGCCATCAACGTGCAGGTCGCCGGCAAGCTGCGCCTGGTGCACTGGACCCAGGACGGTGTGGACCCGGCCACCGGCAAGGTGCGCCTGCGCAAGATCGACGAGGTGCTCATGGGCCCCGGCGACGTGGACTGCTCGCCGCCGGGCGTGGCGCACGAGCTGTACCCGGAAACCGACGACTCGATCGAACTGGCCGTGCGCTGCCACTCGCTGGCCAGCATCATCCAGAACCGCTACGACCGCACCAACGGCGTGCATATCCACTGGTCCTGGGGTCAGAAGAAGGCCGTCGAAACGGGCGCTTTCGAAGTCGTCGGCGAGGCCGGCCTGAATGCCCTGCCGCCGGGCGAGGCCATGACCGCCCGCGTCAAGTAACCTGCCTGAACCCGGCCGACACCCGGTCGGCCGGGCGTTCGCCCGGCGGTATGGCGGCGCGTTGGCCGCCCCGCCGGCGCCCCCTGCGGAGCACGCCATGCAGCGCTATCCCCTGTACATCGGCGGCGCGTTTCGCGACCCCGCCGGCGGCGAGTGGTTCGAGACCGAAAACCCCTACACGCTGGAGCCGTGGGCGCAGATCGCCCGCGGCACGGCGGCGGACGTCGAGGCCGCCGTGGCGGCTGCGCAGCAGGCGTTCGAGTCCGGCTGGGGGCGCAGCAAGCCGGCCTATCGGGCCGGACTGCTGCGCGCGCTGGCCGACCGGCTGGAGCAGGCCGCCGCTGACCTCGCGCAGGTCGAAACCCGCGACAACGGCAAGCTGATTGCCGAAACCGGCGGCCAGACGCGCTATCTGCCGGCGTGGTTCCGCTACTACGCGGGGCTGGCCGAGAACCTCGAAGGCCGTGTCATTCCCATCGACAAGCCGGACGTCACCGTCTACACGCGTCCGGAACCGCTGGGCGTCATCGGCGCCATCACGCCGTGGAACTCGCCGCTCATGCTGGCCACCTGGAAGCTGGCACCGGCGCTGGCCGCCGGCAACACGGTGGTGCTCAAGCCGTCCGAGTTCACGTCGGCATCCAGCATCGAGCTGGCGCGCATCTTCGACCAGGTCGGCTTCCCGCCGGGCGTGTTCAACGTGGTGACGGGCTTCGGTGGCGAGGTCGGCGTCCCGCTGGTGGCGCATCCGCAGGTCGCCAAGGTGGCCTTCACCGGCGGCGAGGCCGGCGGTCGCGGCGTGTACAAGGCGGCCGCCGAGCGCCTCATTCCCGCCACGCTGGAACTCGGCGGCAAGTCGCCCAACATCGTGTTCGCGGATGCGGATATCGATCAGGCGGTCAAGGGCGTGATCGCCGGCATCTTCGCCGCCACCGGGCAGACCTGCCTGGCCGGCTCGCGCGTGCTGGTCGAGGACAGCATCCACGACGCCTTCGTCGAACGGCTGGTCGCGTTCGCCGGCCGCGCCAGGCTGGGCGACCCGGCCGATCTGGCCACGCAGGTCGGACCGGTCACCACCCGCCCGCAGTACGACAAGATCCTGTCCTACATCGACATCGCCAGGGCCGAGGGCGCGCGCTGCGTGCTCGGCGGCGGCCCCGCCCCCCACCCGGCCGGCGGCAAGGGCCTGTTCGTCCAGCCGACCATCTTTGCCGATGTGCGCAACGACATGCGCATCGCCCGCGAGGAAGTGTTCGGGCCGGTGATGTCGATCCTGCGCTTCAAGGATCAGGCCGACGCCGTGCGCATCGCCAACGATTCCGACTACGGCCTGGCGGCCGGCGTGTGGACGCAGAACCTGCGCCGCGCGCTGGACATGTCCGACGCGCTGGCGGCCGGCACGGTGTGGGTCAACACCTACCGGGCGGTGTCGTATCTGGCGCCGTTCGGTGGCTACAAGGCCAGCGGCATCGGCCGCGAAAACGGCGCCGAGGCGCTGAGTGCCTATACGCAGACCAAGACCGTGTGGCTGAGCACGGCCGCCGAGCAGCCGGACCCGTTCGTCATGCGCTAGCCGCCCAGCAGGCGCCGCTCGGCGTTCTCCACCTGGCTGGCGGTGCCGAACAGCACCACCACATCCCCGGCGTGCAGCTGCGTGTCGTCGGTCGGTTCGGCTTCCTCGCTGCCGACGCGGCGCACGCTGCGCACCTCGGCGCCGGTCTTCTCCAGCTCCAGCGCTTCCAGGGCCATGCCCACCGCCCGCGCGTTGTCCGGCAGGCTCACGGCGTGGCGAATCTCCAGTTCCTGGCCCTCGGTGTCCTCGATGCGCGAGCGCCGGCCGTGAAAGTAGCCGCGCAGCACGCCGTAGCGCTCCTCGCGCACCCCCTGCACCGAGCGCTGCACCCGCTCCATCGGGAAGTTCAGCAGCGCCAGCACGTGCGAGGCGAGTGTCAGGCTGGCCTCGAAGGTTTCCGGCACCACGGCCGTCACGCCGGCGTCCTTCAGCGTGTCGCGGTAGCGGTCGTCGGTGGTGCGTACCAGGATCGGAATGTCCGGCGAACGGTCACGCACCGCGCGCACGATGGCCAGCGCGTGGCGATGATCGGTAAAGCTCACCACCACCAGCCGCGCGCGGTCGATGCCCAGCGCGTACAGCAGCGTCGGGCGCCGTGCATCGCCATAGAACACCCGCTCGCCGCCCAGCAGCGCTTCCTGCACGCGCACCGGGTCCTCGTCGACCGCCACGAAGCCCACGCCTTCACGCGCCAGGATGCGTCCCACCGCCTGGCCCACGCGCCCGTAGCCACAGATGATGACGTGCCCGTTCAGCTCCGACGTCGCGCCGGTGACATCCAGCAGATCGGCCGGCACGGCCGTCGGCGGCTGCTTCTGACGCAGCACCAGCGCCGCGATACGACCGTTGTACCGCACGATCAACGGCGTCAACGCCATGCTCAGCACGATGCTCGCCGCCACCACACTGGCGGTGGCCGGCTCCACCAGCCGGTAGGTGCCGGCCACCGCCAGCAGGGCGAAGCCGAACTCACCGCCCTGGGCCAGCAGCAGGCCCGCCCGCAGCGACGTCACACGCTCCTCGCCCAGCCAGCGGCCAAGCAGCGCCACCAGCGTGGTCTTGAACAGCAGCAGGGCCGCGGTCAGCACCACCACCGTCGCCCAGCGCGGCAGCAGCTGCGCCGGCACCAGCAGCATGCCGACACTGACGAAGAAGATGCCCAGCAGCACATCGCGGAACGGCCGTATCTCCACCTCGATGCGGTGCCGGAAATGGCTCTCGCCCAGCATCATGCCGGCAATGAAGGCACCCAGCGTCATCGACAATCCGAACTGATTGGTCAGCAGCGCCGCCAGCACGGCCACCATCAGCGCCGCCAGCACGAACAGTTCTTCCGAGTGTGTCTTGGCCACCTCCATGAACACCCGCGGCAGCACCCACTTGCCGATGCCGATCAGCGCCGCGAACAACACCAGGCCCTTGGCCACCGTGATCACCAGCATCAGCGGCAGCCCGTCGCCGGAACTGGCCATGGCCGGGATCAGGATCAAAAACAGCACCGCCGCCAGGTCCTGGAACAGCAGCACCGCCACGCCGAGCTGACCGTGACGGGCGTACAGCTCGCCGCTGCTGGCCAGCTCGCGTGTCACCACCGCGGTCGACGACAGCGCCAGCACCGCCGCCACCAGCAGCGCCAGCTCCGGCGTCAGCCCCAGGCCGATGCCCACCGCCACGAACGCGGCGGTGGAGATCAGCACCTGGCCGCCCCCCAGACCGAACACCAGCCGGCGCATGGCCAGCAGGCGCGACAGCGAAAACTCCAACCCCAGCGAGAACAGCAGGAACACCACGCCGAACTCGGCCACCACCTGCACGGCTTCCTGGTTGTCGATCAGGCCGAGCGCGCCGGGGCCGATCAGCACGCCGGTGGTCAGGTACCCGAGCGTCGGCGGCAGGCGCAGGCGGTAGAACACCGCCAGCACCAGTGCCGAGGCCGTGAGGATGATGACCAGCTCGTTGAAAAAGCCGTGCATCAGGCCACCTCACCACGACGCCCGGCCAGCACCAGAAGCACCCCGCCGGCCAGCACCATGGGCAGGCACAACAGCTGGCCCATGGTCAGCCACTCGAAGGCAACGAAGCCCAGGAACGCGTCCGGCTGGCGTGCGAACTCGCCGATGAAGCGCAGCACACCGTAGCCGATCAGGAACACGCCCGACACCGCCATCGCCGGCCGCGGCCGCGCCGAATACAGCCACACGATCACGAACAGCAACGCCCCCTCCAGCGCCGCCTGGTACAGCTGCGAGGGATGACGCGGCAGCGGCCCGGCACCGGCGAACACCATGCCCCAGGGCACGTCGGTCACCCGCCCCCACAGCTCGCCGTTGAGGAAATTGCCCAGCCGCCCGACCAGCAGCCCGGTGGGCACCAGCGGTGCCACGAAATCGGTCACCGCGAAGAAGCCGCGCCGGGTCTTGCGCCCGTACAGCCAGCAAGCCACCAGCACGCCGAGCAGCCCACCGTGGAAAGACATGCCGCCTTCCCAGGCCTGCACGATGGCCAGCGGATGACTCAGGTAATAGCCCGGCTGATAGAACAGCGCGTAACCCAGCCGCCCGCCCAGCACGGCACCCATGGCGCCGTAGAAGATGAGGTCCCCGACCTCGTGCGGCTGCCAGCCGCTGCCCGGCCGGCGGGCGCGGTGACGGCCCAGCCACCAGGCGGCGGCAAAGCCCAGAAGGTACATGAGGCCATACCAGCGCACGGCCAGCGGACCGAGCTGAATGGCGACCGGATCGATGTTTGGGTGGTGCAGCATGGGCAGCCATTATCCGGCATGATGAAGTGCTCCCGCTTGCCAACCTCGGTCGTCATGTCCAGCACCCCCACGCGCAACCGTCTGGCTGCCACGCGCAGCCCCTACCTGCTGCAGCACGCCGACAACCCCGTCGACTGGTACCCCTGGGGCGACGACGCCCTGCGCCTGGCGCGCGAACAGGACAAGCCGATCCTGCTGTCCATCGGCTACTCGGCCTGTCACTGGTGCCATGTCATGGCGCACGAATCGTTCGAGGACCCGGCCACCGCCACGCTGATGAACCGCCTGTTCATCAACATCAAGGTCGACCGCGAGGAACGCCCCGACCTGGACCGCATCTACCAGCTGGCGCACCAGATGCTCACCGGCCGCGGTGGCGGCTGGCCGCTGACCATGTTTCTCACCCCGGACCAGGTGCCCTTCTTCGGCGGCACGTACTTCCCCAAGACGGCTCGCTACGGCCTGCCCGCGTTCACCGACCTGCTCGACCGGGTGGACGCCTACTACCGCGAACACCGCCCGCAGATCGACCAGCAGAACCACCAGCTCCTGGACGCCCTGGCGCAGAACCAGGCGCTCGGCACCGCTGGACGCGTCGACGACACCCCCCTGCGCCGCGCCATCGGCGAGCTGCAGGGCCTGTTCGACACCGTGCACGGCGGCTTCGGCGGCGCGCCCAAGTTTCCGCAGGCACCGCTGCTCGAACGCTGCCTGCGCGAACACGCCCGCAGCAACGACCGGCAGGCCCTGCGCATGGCGCTGCTGACGCTCGAGCAGATGGCCCGCGGCGGCATTCATGACCACCTCGGCGGCGGCTTCTTCCGCTACGCCGTGGACGGCGAATGGACCATCCCGCACTTCGAGAAGATGCTGTACGACAACGGCCAGCTGCTGCGCCTGTATGCGCTGGCCGCGCAGACGACCCGCAGCGCCCGCTTCGACGCCGTCCTGCACACCACCGGCCACTGGGCGCTGCGCGAGATGCAGTCGCCGGAGGGCGGCTTCTACGCCGCCCTCGACGCCGACAGCGAGGGCGAGGAAGGCCGCTTCTACGTCTGGGACCAGCCCGACGTGCAGGCCCTGCTGGACGACCAGGAATACGCCGTGCTCGCGCGCCGCTTCGGCCTGAACGACACGCCCAACTTCGAGGGCCATTGGCACCTGCGCGTGCAGGCCGACGTGGCCGACATCGCGAAGGAGCTGGACCTGTCCAGCCAGCGCGTGGCCGTGGTGCTGTCCGGCGCCATGCAAAAACTGTTCACCGCCCGCAGCGGGCGCGTGCGCCCCGGCCTGGACGACAAGATCCTGGCCGGCTGGAACGGCCTGATGATCGGCGGCCTGGCACACGCCGGGCGGCACCTGAAGGAAACCGCCTTCGTCGACGCCGCCGCCGCGGCGGCCGATTTTGCCCGCCGCGTGCTGTGGCACAACGGCCGCCTGCACGCCGCCGCCAAGGGCACCGAAGGCTACCTGGCCGCCTACCTGGACGACCATGCCTACCTGCTCGACGGCCTGCTGGAACTGCTGCAGGCACGCTGGGACAGCGCCCACCTGGCCTTCGCCGTGGACCTGGCCGATGTGATGCTGGCGCACTTCGCCGACACCCAACAGGGCGGCTTCTTCCATACCGCCGACGACCACGAACAGCTCATCGTGCGCACCCGCCCGCTGGGCGACGACGCCACCCCGGCCGGCAGCGCCATCGCTGCCCGCGCCCTGGCGCGCCTGGGCCACCTGCTGGGCGAGGTGCGTTACCTGGACGCCGCCGCCGGCACCGTCGACAGCGCCGCCGATCACCTCACGCAGCACCCGCTCGGCTTCAGCAGCCTGCTCAGCGCGCTGGAAGAACAGCTCAGCCCGCCGCAGACCCTGGTGCTGCGCGGCGACCCGCAGACACTGGCCCACTGGCAGGCTGCCGCCCACGCCGCCGCCAAACCCGGCCGGCTGACCTTCGCCATTCCGGCGGAAGCCGACAACCTGCCCGGCGTGCTCGCGCATTGCGCGCCGCGCGGCCCGGCCGTGGCCTACCTGTGCCAGGGCGGCAGCTGCGGCGCGCCGATTACCGATCTGGACGCCCTCACCGCCGCACTGGCCTAGGCACACCGAACCACCCAAGGCATCGGGCCCGCCATTGACAAAGCGGGCCGCCCCCTAAATCACCATCCCGGAGGCACTCCCCCATGAGCGAACAGGACTACACCCCGCCGCGCGTCTGGCACTGGGAAAAGAAAGGCGAAGGCCGCTTCGCCAACATCAACCGCCCGATTGCCGGCCCCACGCACGAGGCCGACCTGCCGGTCGGCAAGCACCCGCACCAGCTGTACTCGCTGGGCACGCCCAACGGCCAGAAGGTGACCATCCTGTTCGAGGAACTGCTCGCCGCCGGCCATGCCGATGCCGAGTACGACGCCTGGCTCATCAACATTCTGGAAGGCGACCAGTTCTCCAGCGGCTTCGTGGCCGCGAACCCCAACTCCAAGATCCCGGCCCTGGTGGACCACAGCACCAGCCCACCGACGCGGGTGTTCGAGTCCGGCGCCATCCTCGTGCACCTGGCCGAGAAATTCGGCGCCTTCCTGCCGACCGCCGGCGCGGCGCGGGCCGAGTGCCTGTCGTGGCTGTTCTGGCAAATGGGCTCGGCACCGTTCCTGGGCGGCGGCTTCGGTCATTTCTACGCCTACGCGCCGACCAAGCAGGAATACCCCATCAACCGCTTCACCATGGAAGCCAAGCGCCAGCTCGACGTGCTGAACCGCAACCTGGCCGAGCGGCGCTTCATGACCGGCGACGAGTACACCATCGCCGACATGGCCATCTGGCCCTGGTACGGCGGCGTGGTCATCAACAACCTGTACGACGCCGCCGAATTCCTGCAGGTGGACAGCTACACGCACGTCGTGCGCTGGGCCAACGAAATCGCGGCGCGCCCCGCCGTGCAGCGCGGCCGCCGCGTGAACCGCATCATGGGCCCGGAAGACGAGCAGATGCGCGAGCGGCACGGTCCCGAGGACTTCGAGCGGTAGGGAGGGAAGCAACGCGCGTCCGTGTGGACGTGCGGATGCACCTCCGATTCGCATAGCGCGGCAGTTGCGTCTCCCGGCATGGGTGGGGCACTGGCTTACGGCCTTTCCCCGCCCCGCTCCCAGCGTGCCCCGAGACATGCTGGAGCCATCGACCAGACCAAGGGATGCCCAACGCGATGCTGCGTTTTTTGACACCGAGACTGGTGTACGTGAAGGTGTTCGAGAACCGCTTCATCCTGAAGCTGCTGGAAGACGGACACACGCCAGTGACCGCGGTTTCAACGACGCCGTTCACTACGAAACGGCTGCTGGTCGGGAACTTCACCGCGGCCGCGTCAACGTTGAAGGAATCGCTACGACAGCTGCTCGCGGGCCGCTGGTTGGCAACGCGCCCGGCCATGCTGATTCACCCGACGGAAAAGGTCGATGGCGGTCTGTCGCAGGTGAAGGAGCGAATTTTTCTGGAGCTTGGCACAAGCTCGGGTGCCTGCAAGGTGCACGTGTGGCAGGGTCACGAACTCACAGACACCGAGGCGCGCGAGCATGCGGCCGGAAGCGCGCGGACAACACCGTAGAAAGCGCCCCGTAAAGCGGCAACTACGGAGTGCGTGGACCGTGGCCCGCGAGGGCGACCGGTCCGGCGCCCCGCCCCACCGGTCGATTTCGGTCGCAGTCATTCGTATGGGCGGTTCAATGCATTTGAGTGGCGGGCGGTCAGGCGACCATTGCCCGATTCGCTCGACCTTCGAGGCACCCGTATTCCGCATCAACAGAGCAAACGGCTGGCTAGGTGGGCAAAAGCCGCATACTGTCTTCACCGCACCAACTGCCAAACCCAGCCTGCGTTGACGCTAACAAAGGGTCCGAAGGAATCTTCTTTTTCAGCAATCGCCCGCCCCTGAGCATCGAGCACTTGTCATGATCGATAGAAACCAGATGTTCGAACTCATGCTAAGGCAAAACATTAGCTGTATTGCCCTTTATCACAATCACATCAACTCGGGACTAAAGAAAGCCCTGGAAGAGATCGAGCATGACACAAGTTTGAGTCGCGACGACAAAACTTACTTGAAAAACGAATACGAAGTAAATTTCCCTGACAAACTGCGAGAAACCTCGTTCTTGCTGATGTTTGGCCACTTGGAAGAGATGCTTTATTTGCTCTGGCGAGACAAAAACCCCAACTCCGTTGCCTTAGACAGAGGACATGGTTTTTCAAAGTATAAGTCATACATTAAAGCCACTCTGGGCTCGTTGAACAATCCAAATTACTTACACCTGGCCGAAGCACAACACGTTAGGAACGCCATTATTCACATAGCCGGCCGCGTGACACTTTCAAGAGAGAGCGAAAAGTTGAGAAGCCTGGCCAGAAAATCCACGTATTACTCAATAAAAATGGACCGCATAAAAGTCAGCATCGAAGGGCTTTACGAGTTACAAAGATCCATAAGCCAGCTAACCAGAACGCTGCTAAAAAAATCAACCCACCCAATCACGACGAGCCCGACTAACTAAAGCGTTTGCGAGTCGGTAAACAGGGCCACAGGCCGTCCCCCTAGGGAACCACGTTCACGTGGGTACGCTTCACTTCGCTCTGCCCAGCCAGCAGGTGTGCATGAACTACCGCAGGTGGGCAGGCGGTTCAGACATGAATCACACCGCGCGCCCGGCGAGACGTCCAGACCCCTCAAAGCACCAGCGCCGTGGCCAGAAACAGCATCAGCCCCATGCCGATGACGTCGGTGAAGGTGGTCAGGAAGATGCTGCTGGCGGTGGCCGGGTCGGCGCCGAAGCGCTGAAGCGTGAGCGGCACCAGCACGCCGAAGATGCCGCTGCCGACGCACGAGCCGATCATCGCCAGCACGATGACCACACCCAGCATGGCCGGGTTGACCGAGTCGGTGGCGACGGCATAGCCGAGCATGGCCAGACCGGCCAGCACACCGACCACGGCGCCGTTCAGCGCGCCGAGGACGATCTCCTTGCGCAGCAGCGCGCGCACCGGGTAGTCGCGCAGCTTGCCCAGCGTGATGCCGCGCAGGGTGATGGCCATGGCCTGGCAACCGGTGTTGCCGCTCTGGCCGGCCAGCACGGGCAGAAAGGCGGCCAGCGCCACCACGCGGCTGATGGTGTCCTCGAACAGCCCCACCACCAGGGCGGCGGCAAACGCCGTCACCAGGTTGATGAGCAGCCACGGGTGGCGCATGCGGAAGGCCGCCAGGATGGGCGTGTTGATCTGCTCGTCGCGGCTGACGCCGTACTGCGTGCCGGCCTGGGCACTGAGTTCCTCGGCGATGCGTTCGTAGATCTTCCAGGCGTGCACGCGGCCGACCACGTGGTGCGCGTCGTTGACCACCGGGTACACGGCGTAGTGATTCTGTTTGATGGCACCGACGGCCTCGATCAGCGGGGTGTCGATGTGAAAGGTCGCCGGTTCGGCGTTCATGATCTCGGCCAGCGAGTTCGAGGGCTTGGCCAGCAGCAGATCGCGCATGTTGACGATGCCGGCCAGGCGTCCGTCGCGGGTGACGAAGATGTCCGTTATCTCCGTCAGTTCGGCGCTTTTCACCAGAAAGGCCATCGCCTCGGCCACGGTACGGTCGGCCGGCAGCAGCGCGGAGGTCGGCCCCATCAGTTCGCCGATGGTGCCCTCGGCGCCGGACTGCAACACGGCCCGGGTCGCGGCATCCTCGGGCGCGACCAGTTCCGGCAGGTGCGAGGCCACGGCGGCGGCGTGATCCCCCTGCAGGCGCTCCAGCACGAACTGGATGTCCTGCGGGGAAAGATCGACCAGTGCCTGGGCGGCATCCAGCGGCGGCTTGCCGGCGAGTTCCTCGATCAGCGCGGTCAAGCGGGGATCTGGCGACATGGCGGACTCCTGACTAGGCGCTGCACGCAGCGGGCGAAGGCTGCCCCTCCCCCGGCCGTGAATCAGCCCTCCACGGGAACAGGCCCCGTGGCGAGGTATACCATCCCCGCGCCGCCCGGGCGCTGGGGGATGCCCGTCAGGCGCCGGCCGCTTTGGCCTGCTTCCCGGCCGCTTCGTCGTCCTCAGGCCGCGGCTTGTACAGGCCGATCAACACCCAGTCAGCCGTCGGCCTCGCATCAAAGGCCGGGCCGGTCACGTACAGGCGACCGGCCGGACTGACCGCGAACAGCAACTGCCCACCGTCGGCGAAACGCTGCTGGTAGGCATCCCAATCGAAGGCCTCGGTCAGGCGCGTTGCCGAAATCTTGGCGCCCTCCTCCAGCAAACCCAGCAGGGCGGAGTGGCTCACGTTCTCTCCGAACATCGGCCGGCCCTGGATGTGGCTGGCAATGCGCTCGCGCTCGGCGCCGTCGGTCTCGCGCCGCGTGCGCAGCACGTACACGTTGCCGGCACCGAACTCGCGCCGGTAGCGCACCGTCGCCAGGGCGTTCAGCTCCGGATGCCGCGACATGGCAAACAGCCGTCCAATGCCCACCAGGTCCAGCGTGCGGTCGGCCTCCGGGGACACCGGGTTGCCGAAGTAGGCATTCAGGCCTTCCATTCGGGCGGTGCGAATACCGGTGTAGTCACCATCCGCCAGCAGCGTGCGGAATCCCTGTGTGTTGAGCGCCGCGGCAATGGCCCGGGACAGCCGGTTTGAGCCAACGATCAGCACGCCCCGGTCCTCCGGGTCGGCGACTCCCAGCCAGCGGGCCGCCGGCCGCGCCGTGGCACTGGCAAAGATGACCGTACCCAGAATGACGATGAAGGTCAGCGGCACCAGCATGTCGGCGCCGGCGAAGCCGGCTTCCTGCAGGCGCAGCGCGAACAGGCCGGAGATGGCCGCCGCCACGATGCCGCGCGGACCGATCCACGCCAGCATCAGCTTCTCGCGCCAGGTGAACTGCGTGCCGATGCCGGACAGCCAGACCTTGAGCGGCTGGCCAA
>DQBD01000041.1:20207-22850 GCA_003526065.1 Gammaproteobacteria bacterium
CAGGATGAACAGCCCGGACACGAACAGCAGCGTGAGGGTTTCCTTGAAGTCGAGGATGCCCTCCAGCGGCACGTGCTTCATGTTGGCCAGCAGGATGCCCATCACCGTGACCGCCAGCAGGCCGGACTCGTGCGCCAGCACGTTGGACACGCTGAACACCGTCAGCACCGCCGCCAGCACCACCGTGTTGATCAGGAAATCCGGCAGCCAGTGGCGACGCAGCAGGATGCCCAGCAGGTAGCCGCCGACCGCGCCCAGCACGATTCCGACGCCGATCACGCTCAGGAACGTCAGGCCGACCGTCATCCACCGATCGTCCGCCGACGCCGCCCGGGTGATGACGAACTGATACACCAGCACCGCCAGCAGGGCGCCGACCGAATCGATGACGATGCCTTCCCAGCGCAGCACGGTGGCGATGCCGGCCTTCGGCCGCACGGCGCGCAGCAGCGGCACGATCACCGTGGGCCCGGTAACCACCACCAGCGCGCCGAACAGCGCCGCCAGTGACCAGTCGAAGCCGACGAACACACGCGCCGCCACGCTGGCCACCGCCCACGAGGCCAGCATGCCGACGCTGACCAGGCGCCGGATCATCACGCTGAGCCCACGCACCTCCTCGAAGCGCAGCGTGAGGCTGCCCTCGAACAGGATCACCGCCACCGCCAGCGAAACCATCGGAAACAGCAGTTCGCCGAACATGGCGTCCGGTTGCAGCAGGCCGGTGAACGGCCCGGCCGCCAGACCGGTCAGCAACAGGAACAGGATGGCCGGAATCCGGAGCTTCCAGCTCAGCCACTGGGCCAGCGCGCCGAACAGCACCACGCCGGTCAGCGCCAACAGCAGGTGCTGATGCATACGGGCCCTCCCGCGGGGCGGTTGTCAGCGGTTCAGGTCACGCACGGCGCCGCGATCGGCGGAGGTGGCGAAATGCGCGTAGGCCTGCAGCGCCTTGGACACCACCCGTTGGCGATCCCGGGGCTGCCACGGCGTGGCCGATTGCTCCACCGCTGCGCGGCGCTGGCCGAGTTCGGCCTCGTCCACCGCCAGATGGATGCGCCGGGCCGGGATGTCGATCTCGATGCGGTCCCCGTCCTCGACCAGGCCGATCAGGCCACCGGCCGCCGCCTCCGGCGACACGTGGCCGATGGACAAACCGGAGGTACCGCCCGAGAAACGGCCATCGGTGACCAGTGCGCAGGCCTTGCCGAGGCCCAGGGATTTCAGGTAGCTGGTCGGGTACAGCATTTCCTGCATGCCGGGACCGCCGCGCGGGCCCTCGTAGCGGATCAGCACCACGTCGCCGGCGGCAATGCGCTTGCCCAGGATGGCCTCCACCGCGGCATCCTGGCTCTCGAACACGCGGGCCGTGCCGGCAAAGCGCAGGATGGACTCGTCCACGCCGGCGGTTTTGACGATGCAGCCGTTCTCGGCCAGGTTGCCGTACAGCACGGCCAGCCCGCCGTCGCGGCTGTAGGCATGTTCCAGCGTGCGGATGCAGCCCTTGGCACGGTCGGCGTCGACCTCCCAGGTGCGGTCCTGGCTGAAGGCCACCTGCGTCGGCACGCCGCCCGGCGCGGCGCTGTACAGGCGCTGCGCGGCGGGTTCTTTCGACGCCGCGATGTCCCAGCGGGCCAGCGCGTCCTTCAAGGTCGGCGCGTGCACGGTGGGCACGGTGGTGTCCAGCAGGCCGGCGCGGTCGAGCTCGCCCAGGATGCCCAGCACGCCGCCGGCGCGGTGCACGTCTTCCATGTGATAGACCTGCGTCGACGGCGCCACCTTGCACAGGTGCGGCACCTTGCGCGACAGGCGGTCGATGTCGGCCATGGTGAAGTCGACCTCGCCTTCCTGCGCCGCGGCCAGCAGGTGCAGCACGGTGTTGGTGGAACCGCCCATGGCGATGTCCAGCGCCATGGCGTTCTCGAACGCCGCCCGCGTGGCGATGCCGCGCGGCAGGGCCGTGGCATCGTCCTGCTCGTACCAGCGTTGGGTCAGCGCCACGATGCGCCGGCCGGCCTCCTCGAACAGCTCGCGCCGGAACGCGTGCGTGGCCAGCAGGCTGCCGTTGCCCGGCAACGACAGGCCCAGCGCCTCGGTCAGGCAGTTCATGGAGTTGGCGGTGAACATGCCCGAGCACGAGCCGCAGGTGGGGCAGGCGCTGCGCTCCATGGCCAGGCTTTCGTCGTCGCTGACGGTGGGGTCGGCGGCGGCGATCATGGCGTCGATCAGGTCCACGGCCACCTGCTCGCCCTTCCACTGCACCTTGCCGGCTTCCATCGGCCCGCCGGACACGAACACCACCGGAATGTTCAGACGCATGGCCGCCATCAGCATGCCCGGCGTGATCTTGTCGCAATTGGAAATGCACACCAGCGCATCGGCACAGTGGGCGTTGACCATGTACTCGACGGCGTCGGCGATCAGCTCGCGCGACGGCAGCGAGTACAGCATGCCGTCATGGCCCATGGCGATGCCGTCGTCGACGGCGATGGTGTGGAACTCACGCGCCACGCCGCCGGCCGCCTCGATCTGCCGCGCCACGATGTCGCCCAGATCCTTCAGGTGCACGTGCCCCGGCACGAACTGCGTGTACGAGTTGGCGATGGCGATGATCGGCTTGCCGAAATCGCCCTCCTTCATGCC
>DQBD01000041.1:23116-25267 GCA_003526065.1 Gammaproteobacteria bacterium
GAAGTGTGGGATCGGTAAGCGGGCATGACGCGGCTCCAGAGGCGATCAGATCCTTATTTTACCGGCCACCGGCGGTGGACCGGCGGCGATAATGCGCAGCCCGTCCCACTGCCTGTCCGTTTCCCATGCCGGCCAGCACCTTGATGATCCAGGGCACCACTTCGGATGCCGGCAAAAGCGCGCTGGTCACCGGGCTGTGCCGCTGGCTGCACCGGCGCGGGGTGCGCGTGGCGCCGTTCAAGCCACAGAACATGGCGCTCAACAGCGCGGTGACGGTGGACGGCGGCGAGATCGGGCGCGCCCAGGCGGTGCAGGCGCAGGCCTGCGGCCTGCCCCCGCACAGCGACTTCAACCCGGTGCTGCTGAAACCGGCCAGCGATGTCGGCGCCCAGGTCATCGTGCACGGCCGGGCGCGCGGCAACCTCGACGCCGTCGGCTACCACGCCTTCAAGCCCCTGGCGATGGAGGCGGTGCTGGCCTCGCACCGGCGCCTGTCCGGGCACTACCAGGCCATCGTGGTGGAAGGCGCCGGCAGCCCGGCCGAGATCAACCTGCGCGACGGGGACATCGCCAACATGGGCTTTGCCGAGGCCGTGGACTGTCCGGTCATCCTGGTGGCGGACATCGACCGCGGCGGCGTGTTCGCGCACCTGGTCGGCACACTGGCGCTGCTGTCGGCCTCCGAACGGGCGCGCGTGAAGGGCTTCGTCATCAACCGGTTTCGCGGCGACATGGCCCTGCTGCAGCCGGGTCTGGACTGGCTGAGCGCGCACACCGGCAAGCCGGTGCTCGGCGTGCTGCCTTACCTGCACGGCCTCACGCTGCCGGCCGAGGATGCCCTGGCGCACGAACCGCGCACCGGCACCGACGTCCGCCTGCGGGTGATCGCGCCGGCGCTGCCGCGCATCAGCAACCACACCGACCTCGACCCGCTGCGCCAGGTACCGCAGCTGGACCTGCACTGGATCGGTCCCGGCCAGGCCATCCCGCCGGCGGACCTGCTGGTGCTGCCCGGCTCCAAGGCGGTGGCCGCCGACCTTGCCTGGCTGCGCCAGCACGGCTGGGAAGCGGCCATCCACCGGCACCTGCGCTACGGCGGCCGGCTGGTCGGCATCTGCGGCGGGCTGCAGATGCTCGGCACTGCCATCCACGACCCACACGGCGTGGAAGGCCCGCCCGGCAGCGTCGCCGGGCTCGGCCTGCTGGCGCTGGAGACCACCCTCGCCACCGACAAGACCCTGCGCGAAAGTCATGGCCGCTTGCACCTGGCCGACGCCCCGGTGCGCGGCTACGAGATTCACCACGGCATCAGCCACGGCCCCGCCCTGGCCCGCCCCGCGCTGCAACTGAGCCACGGTCCGGACGGCGCCGTCAGCGAGGACGGCCAGATCCTCGGCACGTACCTGCACGGCCTGTTCGACACACCGGCCGCCTGCCAGGCGCTGATCCGGTGGGCCGGCCTGTCGCAGACCGACGCGGTGGACGGGCGGCAGCTGGCCGAAACGGCCATCGAGCGTCTGGCCGACGCCGTTGCCGATCACCTCGACACCCGTGCACTCGACACCCTGCTGGAGTTGCCATGAAAACCCTGATCCTGGGCGGCGTGCGTTCGGGCAAGAGCCGCCTGGCGGAGCGGCTGGCCGCCGGCAGCGGACTGCCGGTCACCTACGTCGCGACGGCCACCGCGGGCGACGCCGAGATGGCCACCCGCATCGCCGCCCACCGCGCGCAGCGGTCCATCGACTGCACGGTGGTGGAGGCGCCGATCGCACTGGCCGACGCCCTGCTCCGGCACGCCCGGGAAGACGCCTGCCTGCTGGTGGACTGCCTGACCCTGTGGCTGACCAACCTGCTCATGCAGGACGACGCCACCGTGCTGGAGCGCGAGCGCGCCGCGCTGGTGGCCGTAATCGACCAGCTGCCCGGCCAGCTGCTGCTGGTCGGCAACGAGACCGGCATGGGCATCGTGCCGCTGGGCGAACTGAGCCGCCGTTACTGCGACCTCGCCGGCACCCTGCACCAGACGCTGGCCGCCCGCTGCGAGCGGGTGCTGCTGACCGTGGCCGGACTGCCGCTGGCACTCAAGGGTGCCCCCGTCACATGAACGACTGGCTGCACGCCCCCTGCGCCGTGCCCGACGCCGGCGGCGCC
>DQBD01000277.1:0-17377 GCA_003526065.1 Gammaproteobacteria bacterium
ATACAGCCGCGTGCCGAATACCTTGATCGGCTGTGCCGCCAGGGGGCTGGCGGCAGGGAGTGGCCATGACGCTTTGGGTATTGGGCGGCCTGGCGCTGGCCGCGTTCGGTGTGTGGTGGTGGCAGGCTTCGGCAGCGGCGCAACGGCAGTCGGAGCGGCGCGATGTGTGGCGCCGCTGGCAGGCCAGCGTCACGGTTGCCGCGTCGAACGCGGAACCGGCGCCGGTTCCGGCGGGGGACGAGGCGCCCGCCGACAGCACGCGTGCCGCAACGCCGTCGCGGGTGCCCCCCGTGTCGCTGCTCAACACCCGGCCGGTGACGCCCGAAGCGGCGGCGTGCCTGGTCGACCTGTCCGACAGCTTGCCGCGCCCGCGCGCGGTGCTCACGCAGTTGTTGCTGGCGGGTGACGATCCGGTCGAGTTGGCACGCGTGGTGGCGACCGATACGGCCAGCGCGGCACTGTTGCTGCGCACCGTCAACTCGGCGCGGTTCCACCTGACGCGCCCGGTTTCCAGCGTTCAGCATGCGGTCACGTATCTGGGGGCGAACCTGGTGCGTGACATGGCCATTCGGCATGCCCTGGCGTTGCCGGCGCCGGCACATGACCCGGCCGCCGAGCGGGCCAACCAGCGCCTGTGGCGCATCGGTTACCTGGCGAGCACCATCGCCCTGGCGGTGGCCCGACACCAGCGGTGGCCGTCGGCGGGAGCGTTGTCCACGCAGGCGCTGTTGTTTGGCCTGGGTGACATTGCGCTGTTGGCGCACCATCCAGGGCTGGCCGAGCTGTACGCCCCCGATTACGGCCTGCCCGCGCGGGTCGAGGAGATTCAGCGACGCCTTGCGCTCAACCCGGCCATGGCGGCGGCGCATTTGGGGCGCGTGTGGCAGTTGCCGCAGGAGCTGGTCCGGGGGCTGGGTGCGAGCCTGACACCTCTGGCCGGCGGCCCGCAGCAGTTGGCGCCCGACCTGTTGGCGCCGGTTACGCTCGGCTACTTTTCCACCGGCCTGGCGGATGTGATGCTGCGGCAGGGGAGCTGCGATCCACGGACGGCCGTCGACACCCTATTGGGGCTGCCACACGCGTTTTTCCTGCCCGAGTATCTTGCGGCCTGCGGTGTGTCGGGTGTGCTGGACGCGCTGGCACAACCGGCGGCAGCGCGCCGACTGAACGCGGTCTGGGCCAGCACCCATGCCACGGGGGAGCGCGACCGCCCGGAACCGTCGCCGGACTAGAACACCCGTCGCTTCAGGCCGAACTGCTGGATGACGGTGGTAGCGATCTCCTCGATCGACTTGTGCGTCGAATCCAGGTGCGGGATGTTCAGGCGCTGGTACAGGCGCAGGGCCTGGCGCGCCTCGAACTGGCACTGCGGCAGCGATGAATAGCGACTGCCGGGGCGGCGTTCCTCGCGGATGCGGTGTACGCGCATCGGGTCGATGCTCAGGCCGAACAGTTTGTTGCGATGCGGCAGCAGGGATTTCGGCAACGTCTGGTTCTCGAGGTCGTCCTCGGTGAGCGGGAAGTTCGCCGCGCGGATGCCGAACTGCAGACTCAGGTACAGGCTGGTCGGCGTCTTGCCGGAGCGGGAGACGCCGATGAGGATGATGTCCGCCTCGACCAGGTGCTTGCCGTCCACGCCATCGTCGTGGGCGAGGCTGAAATTGATGGCTTCGATACGCTCTTCGTAGTCGTTCGATTCGGGGATGCCGTGGGTGGGCGTCGCACCGTGTCGGGCAGGCACGCCAAATGCCTCCTCCAGCGGCGCGATGAAGGTCTCCAGGACATCCAGGCACAGGACGCCGCTGCTGCGGATCACCGCGCGCAGGTGGTCGTCGGTGATGCTGCTGAGCACGACCGGCGGCTCGCCGCCGCTGGCGGTGTCGCGGATTCGTCCGGCGACCTGGCGCGCCTTCTGTTCGGTGTCGATGAAGGGGATGTCGATGCGCTCGATGGCGTTGGCCGGAAAGTGGGCCAGCAGCGCCTCGCCGAGTGTCTGCACCGTAATGCCGGTCTGGTCGGAAACGAAGAAAACCGTGCGGGTCATCGGCGTGTGGCTCAGCTGCCGTCGCGGATGACGGTCAGGCGGTCGCCCGGCTTCAGGGCATGGGCGCGCAGGCCGTCGTTCCAGCGCTGCAGCTGCTCCAGGCTGACGCCGAAGTTCTGGGCGATGCGCCAGGCGGTGTCACCGCGGCGCACGGTGTAGGTTTCGCGCCGACTGGCATCGGCGACCGCGGTGGTTTCGGACGGCCGGAACACGCTCAGCGTCTTGCCGACCGTCAGGACGTCGTTGCGCAGGCCCGGGTTGCAGGCGGCGATGTCCTTGACGCTGACCTGATAGCGCCGTGCGATGTCCCACAGCGTGTCGCCGGCAGCCACCCGATGCACCACCCGCTCGCCCTGGCAACTGTGGCCGGGGCCCGGTCTGCGGTCGGCCGTGTAGGCGACCGGGATCAGCAGGTCCTGGTTTGCCTTGAGCATGCCCGTGTGCAGCCCGTTGGCCTGCCGCAGTGCCGCGATGCTCACACCGTAACGCCGCGCCACGCCGGTCAGCGTCTCGCCGCTGCGCACCTTGTGCCGTCGCCACTGGACGCGCTGCTGGGGCACGGACGCGTCGGCCTCGACGCCGGCGACGGCATCGCGGGGCAACACCGCCAGGTGCTGGCGGGCGTCGTCGGCGGCGGCGACGGGGACCAGGAGCCGATGTGGGCCGCCGGGAGGGGTGCTGCCACGGTGATAGCCGGCGTTCAGGGCCAGCAGGTCGTCGGTGCCGAGGCTTTCGACCGCGGCCAGCAGGTCGAGACGGATCGGACCGTCGACGTCCACAGTCGTGAAGTAGGGCTGGTTGGGAATTTCCGGCAGGCGGATGCCGTAGCGCTCCGGGTGCGCCACGATTTTTCGCAGCGCCAGCAGCTTGGGTACGTAGCAGCGCGTTTCCTGGCGCAGCGGCAGGTCCAGGAACCGGGTGCCGCGATTTTGCGCCAGGTTGGCCTGGCACAGGCGTGACACATACCCCGGGCCGCCGTTGTAGGCGGCCAGTGCCAGCGTCCAGTCGCCGTCGAACTGCCGGGCCAGGGTGGCCAGGTAGTCGAGCGCGGCGCGCGTCGAATCCACCACGTCGCGGCGCTGATCCACCCAGGCGGTCTGTTGCAGGCCGTAATCCTTGCCGGTTTCGGACAGGAATTGCCACAGGCCAACCGCGTTGCTGCGCGACACGGCGGTCGGCACGAAGGCGCTTTCGACCACCGGCAGCAATGCGAGCTCGGTCGGCAGGCCGCGGCGCTCGATTTCGTCCAGGATGTGGAAAAGGTATCGGTTGCCGCGCGTCAGGACGTTGTCCAGCCACAGCGGATGATCCAGATACCAGCGCAGCTCCGCTTCGATCTGCGGGTCGGGCGGTATGTCGATGGCAAAGCCGTCGCGCACACGGTCCCAGATGTCGATGTCCTGCGCCGCCATGGGCGGGGGCGATTTCTTGCGCGCGCTGCTGGGGGGCTCGGGGCGCTTGCTGCTGGTGTGGGGGGTGCCGGGCGTGGAGCAGGCCGCCAGGGCGAGCAGCAGCGTGGACACGAAAAGCACCATGGCGGTGCGCAGGAAGGCGTTGAGCAGTGGCGTATCCGCAGGCATGGGGCGGCATTCTACGGACGAAATGGGCTGCTGGTGACAATCCTGCCTGGCCGGGCCCATGAAAGACGCTTCAGGGCGTTGCTGCGGGCGCCGTGTAGACGCTGCCGGTCGGATGCCCGGCATGCCAGGCGAACCAGTACTCGGTTGCCGTCGGCACGGGCTTGCCGTCGATATCGGTCACCAGTGCGCGTTGGTCGGCGTAGTTGAAGTCGATCCGGTAGCTGGCGCCTTCGAAGCGGTCGGTAAACGGTCCATCGTGCGCCGTCAGCTCGGCGAAGGGGTAGGCGCGATAGCGTGTGCCACGACGGATGACCAGCACCGGTTCCTTGGGGTGGTAGCGATCGCTGCGGGCCGCAACCGGGAACTGCAGTTCGCTGTTGGTGGCGTAGTCGGCGTAGGGGTCTTGTCCGTACGGTCGGCGGTGGCCGGTGTCGTCGCTGAGTACCTGCGTGTCGGGATGACGGGTGAGCCAGTCGGCCCAGCTGGTTTCGACCACGGCCAGCGGGGTCAGGCGTTCGCCCCGGCGCGGGCCGGCGATGGCCTCACCTTCAAGCGGCAGCCACAGCGACTCGCTGGCGCGGTCGAACAGCACGGTTCCGCTGTTGTAGAGCAGTCCCGACACACCGAAGCGGTCGGCGGTTTGGGCGTGGCCGGTGAAGAAGCCGGCCACGGTGCCGCTCAGCGGGCTGTAGACAATGAGAAACGGACGCGTCCCGATGCGGTCGTTGACGGCCTCATGCCAGACCAGCACCGAGCGTGGGTAGGCGCGCGCGACGCCATCGATCACCACGCCGACGACGCGTTCCTCGAAGCCCATGCCGATCGAGTCGCCGGGCACGAAATTCGGATCGTCCAGCGCCGGGATGCCGTCGCGTGGCTGTCCGCCACTGGCCAGGGCTGCCCGCGGCAGCTCGAGGTTGGACAGGTCGAAGCCGTTCCATTCGTTCGCGGGCTCGGCCCGTGCGGCCAGGCTCAGGCCCAGCAGCACGCCGGTGGCCAGGCGTGCGGCACGTCGGGCGAACATCAGCGCAGCGCCGCGTTGATGTCGTCCAGGGCCGTCGCGCCGGGGCACAGGGCCTCGTACGGCAGGCTGTTGAGCGCCCTGTCATCGGTGCCGAGCACGGCGTGCATTTCCACCGGCGCGGCGTCGACGAACAGCAGGCCGGTCGGCACCGCGCCGTCGGCCTGCTGACGCTGCAGGTAGCTCATGGCACCGGCCCGGTCGTAGGGATCGTAATCCTCGGCCAGTTTCTTCAGGTACAGCGTCGAGCCGTCGTGCAGTGTCACCGCCACCCGTTCGCCGGGGGCGTACGCGGTGGTGATTTCCTCGGCGTGTGGCACGAAGTCGGCGGCGACCAGCGGCCGGTCGTGGCGGCGGATGTGGGCGTAGCTCTTGGTCGACGCTTCGTGATTGTTGAAGGTCACGCAGGGCGAGATGACATCGACGAAGGCGAAGCCCGGGTAGGCGATGGCGGCCTTCAGCAGCGGCACCAGCTGTGCCTTGTCGCCGGAGAAGCTGCGCGCCACGAAGCCGGCACCCATCTGCAGCGCCAGCTGCACCAGGTCGATGGCCGGGTAGGCATTGGTGCGGCCGCCCTTGTTCTTGGAGCCGGGGTCGGCGGTGGCCGAGAACTGCCCCTTGGTCAGCCCGTAGGTGCCGTTGTTCTCGACCAGGTAGAGCATGTTCACGCCGCGGCGGATGGCGTGAATGAACTGGCCCAGGCCAATGGAGGCCGTGTCGCCGTCGCCGGACACGCCGATGTACACCAGGTCCCGATTGGCGGCGGCGGCGCCGGAGGCGATGGACGGCATGCGTCCGTGCACCGAGTTGAAGCCATGCGCCGGCCCGAGGAAGTAGGTGGGCGTCTTCGACGAGCAGCCGATGCCGGACAGCTTGCCGACGCGGTGCGGCGGCAGGTCGAGCTCGAAACAGGCCTGGATCAGCGCGGCGCTGACCGAGTCGTGCCCGCAGCCGGCGCACAGCGTGGACAGCGAGCCCTCGTAGTCACGGCGGGTCAGGCCCAGCGTGTTCTTGGGCAGTTGCGGGTGATGGATCTTCGGTTTCGGCAGGTAGCTCATGCGGACGCTCCCATGGCAAGGGCCTGCACCGGCGCCAGGTGACCGCCGATGTGATGCACCAGGAATTCGGCGGTGACCGGCATGCCGTCGTAATGCAGGATCGGCACCAGCTTGGCCGGTGAAATGTCGCCCTCGATCTGCAGCATGGCGCGCAGTTGCGCGTCGCGATTCTGCTCGACCACGAACACCGTGTCGTGCGCGGCGATGAAGTCGTACACCGCCTGCGAGAACGGGAACGCCCGCAGGCGCAGCGCGTCGACTTCGAGGCCCTGTGCGGCCAGCCCCTCCAGCGCCTCGGGCATCACCTCGGCGCTGGTGCCGAAGTAGAGGATGCCGGCGCTGGCGCCGCTGTCGCGTTCGATGACCGGTTCCGGCACCAGCCGGGCGGCGGTGTCGAACTTGCGTCGCAGGCGGTCGACGTTGTCCTGGTACTTGTCGCCGTCCTCGGTGTAGGCACCCAGGCGGTCGTGACCGGAGCCGCGGGTGAAGAAGGCGCCCTTGCTCGGATGTGTGCCGGGCAGGGTGCGGTAGGGGATGGCGTCACCGTCGACGTCGAGGTATCGGAAGAACTTGAACCCGTCCTCGAGCTGCTCGGTGCTCACCACCTTGCCGCGGTCGGGGGCGTAGCTGTTGTCCCAGCTGAGCGGCTCGGACAGCCAGTCGTTCATGCCGAGGTCGAGGTCGCTCATCACCAGCACCGGCGTCTGCAGGCGCTCGGCCAGATCAAACGCCTGCGCCGCCATGTCGAAGCACTCCTTCGGCGACGCCGGGAACAGCAGCACGTGCTTGGTGTCGCCGTGCGAGGCGTAGGCCGACGACAGCAGGTCCGACTGCTGGGTGCGCGTGGGCATGCCGGTGGACGGGCCGCAGCGCTGGATGTCGAACAGCACCACCGGGATCTCGGCGTAGTAGGCCAGGCCCAGGAACTCGGTCATCAGCGACACGCCGGGCCCGCTGGTAGCGGTGAACGAACGCGCGCCGTTCCAGGCCGCGCCGACCACCATGCCGATGGCTGCCAGTTCGTCCTCGGCCTGCAGGATGGCGTAGCGCTTGCTGCCGTCGGGGTTGACGCGGAACTGCTCGCAGTAGCCGCTGAAGGCGTCGACCAGCGAGGTGGAGGGGGTGATCGGGTACCAGGCCGCCACGGTGGCGCCCGCGTACAGGCAGCCCAGGCCGGCGGCCGAGTTGCCGTCGATCAGGATGCGGTCACCGACCGCCTGGCGCCGCTCGGCATGCATCGGCAGCGGGCAGGCAAAGCGCTCCAGCGCCGCCGCACGGCCCATCTCGAACGCCTTCATGTTCGGCGCGATGAGCTTTTCCTTGCCGCGGAACTGCTCGCCCAGCAGCTGTTCGACGACGTCCGGCTCGATGTTGAGCAGCGCCGACAGCACGCCGACATAGGCGATGTTCTTGAACAGCAGGCGCTGGCGCGGGTTGCTGAACGCGTGCGTGACCATCTCGGTCAGCGGCACGTCCAGGAAATTGATGTCCGGCCGGCGCAGTTCGGGCGCCAGCGGCTTGGACGAGTCGTACAGCAGGTAGCCACCGGGCTCGACGCTGCGCACGTCCTCGGCGAAGGTCTGGCCGTTCATGGCCACCATCAGGTCGACGCTGCCGCGCCGGCCGGTGTGGCCGGCCTCGCTGACGCGGATCTCGAACCAGGTGGGCAGGCCCTGGATGTTGGACGGGAAGATGTTCTTCGGGCCCACCGGCAGGCCCATGCGGAACAGCGCCCGCGCCACCAGGCCGTTGGCACTGGCCGAACCGGTGCCGTTGACGTTGGCGAAACGCAGGACGAATTCGTTGACCTTGGCTAGACGCGACATACGCCACCTGCTTGCGGAAGGGTGAGGATGGATTTCTGCATGTCCCAGGCGCCGGTCGGGCAGCGCTCGGCGCAGAAACCGCAGTGCAGGCACACGTCCTCGTCCTTGACCATGACACGCCCGGTGGCTACCGGGTCCGATACGTACAGCGGCTGGTCGAGGTTGTGCGCCGGCGCCATCAGGCGGGTGCGCAGGTCGGTCTCGTCGCCGTTCTCGGTGAAGGTGATGCAGTCCTCGGGACAGATGTCCACGCAGGCGTCACACTCGATGCACAGCTGTTCGGTGAACACGGTCTGCACGTCGCAGTTCAGGCACCGCGCTGCTTCCTTGTAGGCCAGCTCGGCGTCGAAGCCCAGTTCCACCTCGACCTTGATGTTCTTCAGCGTCTTGAACTTGTCCGCGTGCGGCACGGCGAAGCGCTGCTCCGCCGAGAAGGCGTTGCCGTAGCTCCAGTCGTGCAGGCCCATCTTCTGGCTGACCAGGTTGACCCCGGCTGCCGGGCGGTCGGCGTGCAGGTCCTTGCCCTGGCAGAACAGGTCGATGGAAATGGCGGCGGCGTGGCCGTGCGCCACCGCCCAGATGATGTTCTTCGGTCCGAAGGCGGCGTCGCCGCCGAAGAACACCTGCGGGTGCGTCGACTGCAGGGTGTCGGTGTCGAGCTTGGGCAGGTCCCACTGGTCGAACTCGATGCCGACATCGCGCTCGATCCACGGGAACGCGTTTTCCTGGCCGATGGCCATCAGCACGTCGTCGCAGGGAATGAACACCGGCGGCTCGCCGGTCGGTACCAGCTTGCGTCGGCCACGGTCGTCGTGTTCGGCGCGCATCTTGTCGAACCAGACGCCGGTCAGGCGGCCGTTGTCGACCTCGAAGGATTTCGGCGCGTGGTAGTCGAGGATGGGGATGCCTTCGTGCATGGCATCTTCCTTCTCCCACGGCGAGGCCTTCATCTCGTCGAAGCCGCTGCGTACCGTGACGGTGACCTGCTCGCCGCCCAGGCGCAGCGCGGTGCGGCAGCAATCCATGGCGGTGTTGCCGCCGCCGATCACCACCACGCGCTTGCCGATCGTGCTGATGTGCTCGAAAGCCACCGAGGCCAGCCAGTCGATGCCGATATGGATGTTGGCGGCGGCTTCGCGCCGGCCGGGGATGTCGAGGTCACGCCCGCGCGGCGCGCCGGAGCCGACGAACACGGCATCGAAGCCCTGGCCCAGCAGCCAGCCCATGCTCTCGACCGGCTGGCCGAAATGGCACTCGACACCGAAATCGAGAATACGGTCGACTTCCTCGTCCAGCACCGACTCGGGCAGGCGGAAGGCCGGGATCTGCGTGCGCATGGCACCGCCGCCGCGCCGGTCCTTCTCGTACAGCACCACTTCATAACCCAGCGGCAGCAGGTCGCGTGCCACCGCCAGCGACGCCGGTCCGGCGCCGACCAGCGCCACGCGCTTGCCGTTTTTCTGCGTCGGGATGGCTGGCAGGTGCGGGCTGATGTCGTCCTTGAAATCGGCTGCCACGCGCTTGAGGCGGCAGATGGCGACGGGCTTGTCCTCGACCCGGCCGCGCCGGCAGGCCGGCTCGCAGGGGCGGTCGCAGGTACGACCGAGCACGCCCGGAAAGACGTTCGAGAACCAGTTCAGCAGGTACGACTCGGTGTAGCGCCCGGCGGCGATCAGCCGGATGTATTCGGGCACGTTGGTATGGGCCGGGCAGGCCCATTGACAGTCGACTACCTTGTGGAAGTGTTGCGGATCGGCGAGGTCGGTTTTTTTCAAGGACGGAGGCCCGCTGGCACGGCACGGTGGGGGGACGGAAAATCCTCTTATTGAACCACAGCCGCGTGCCCGCGAGTAATACGCGCGCAATGAACGCCCTGGCTTTTGGCCGTGGCCTCAGCCGCTGAAAGCACCCGCGTCGGCGCAGAACGCCTGCATGCCCAGGTCGGTCAGCGGATGGTCGGCCACACCGGCCAGGATGGCCGCCGGCACGGTCAGGATGTCGGCGCCGGCCAGCAGCATTTCGGACACCTGCGCCGGGTTGCGGATGCTGGCGGCCAGCACTTCGGTGCGGATGTCGTAATGGGCGAACACGGTCACGATCTCCTGCACCAGGCGCGAGCCCGCGTCATGGCGCGGGCCGCCGCAGGCGACGTATTCGGTGTTGTGGTGGCGCGCCGGGTCGCTGGCCTGATAGAGCGCGTTGCCGGGGGTGCCCAGGTCGTCGTCGTGCTTGGCCAGGTAGTCGGCGACCCGGCCCAGGAACGGGCTCACGCAACTGGCGCCGGCGTTGGCAGCCCAGAACGCCTGCGTGGTGTTGAACACCAGCGTGGCGTTGGTGTGGATGCCGCGCTCCCACAGCGTGCGGATCACCTTCAGGCCGGTGAACGGGTCGGCGTTCGGGTCGGCCGTGCGGTAGCCGCCCACCGGTACCTTGATGACGGCGTTGTCACCCAGCGCGGCCAGTTCCTGCGCCTGCTCTAGCATCGGGTCGCAGGCCAGCTCGGTCAGTTCCAGGCTCACCGGGTTCGGCGCCAGCAGCCGCAGGATGTCGGTCAGCAGGGTCTTGGCCTGTTTCCACGAGGTGGCGCCGGCCCGCTTGAGCAGGGTCGGGTTGGTGGTGACGCCGTTGATGATGCCGGCCCGGTACAGCGGCTCGATGTCGCGGATGTCGGCGCTGTCGGCGAAGATGCGCGGTGCCCGGCTGGCGGGGTGGCGCTCGTCCCGGATGGGCGGCAGGGCGCGGCGGCGCGGCTGGATCTCGGGGCTGAATTCGGCGGGCTTGAGCATGGCGTTTTCCACGGTTCGCGAAGGCGCGATTCTAGCAATGCTGCCGGCGCGGTTCCGCCAGGGCGCTGGCGGCGCCGCGCTTCCGGGCAGCGTGGATTTGCGCGTAAAGTTAACGACTGATCAACACGCGCAGGCATGCTTGGCGCCTGCTCAGGAGACGCTTCATGAACACCCCCCGCGAGACCGGTCTCGGCGGCACGCATTTCATTCGTATCGACCCGGATCGTTGTGAATTTCTGGTGCCGCGCTGGGCGTTTACCGACCCCGCCGTGCTGGACAAGGAGCGCGCGGAAATCTTCGGGCGCTGCTGGCTGTACGCGGGTCATGCGTCGGAGATTCCCAAGGCAGGCGATTTCGTCGCGCGCAAGGTAGGTGGCCGGCAGCTGTTCCTGTGGCGGGCCGATGACGGCGCGGTGAAGGTGTACTTCAACACCTGCACCCATCGGGGGGCCATGGTGTGCCGCGAGAAGCAGGGCAACGCCAAGCGCCTGACCTGCCCGTACCACGGCTGGACGTTCGATAGCCACGGCGGCATGGTCGAGCAGCCCGGCGCCAGCGGCTTTCCGGACGGGTTCTTCGACAACGGCGCCAAGAACCTGGTGTCGCCGGCACAGGTCGATGTCTACCGTGACTTCATCTTCGTCAATTTCGACCCCACCGCCGGTGACCTGACAAGCTACCTGGCCGGCGCCACCGAGTATCTGGACCTGGTGGCCGACCAGGGCGAGCACGGCATGGAAGTGACGCCGGGCGAGCAGGTGTACTCCATGCGCGCCAACTGGAAGTTGCTGTACGAGAACAGCGCCGACGGCTATCACGCCATTACCGCGCATGCCTCGTACTTCGACTATCTGCGTGCCACCGTGGGCGTGTTTCGCGAGGACTTCAACCCGCACGATGTCGGCGGCGGCGGCCGCAGCCTGGGCAACGGTCATGCGGTCATCGAGTACCAGGCGCCGTGGGGCCGACCGGTGGCGCAGTGGGTGCCGCAGTGGGGGGACTCGGGCAAGCAGGAGGTCGCCCGTGTCAAGGCGGAGCTGGTGGCGCGCCTGGGCGAGCAGCGGGCCGACCGGGTGGCGAACTGGAACCGCAACATCCTGATTTTTCCGAACCTGATCATCAACGACATCATGGGGCTGACCGTGCGCAGCTTCCAGCCGGTCACGCCGGGCTACCTGGAGGTCAACGCGGTGTCGCTGGCGCCACGCGGCGAGCACCCGGAAATGCGCGCCTGGCGGCAATACAACTTCAACGAGTTCCTCGGCCCGGCGGGCTTCGCCACGCCGGACGACGTGGAAATGCTCGAGCTGTGCCAGCAGGCCTATCAGAACATGCCGGAAGTCGGCTGGAACGACATTTCCAAGGGCATGAACCGGCCGGACAACAACCAGGGCGATGACGAGTTGCAGATGCGCTCGTTCTGGATCCGCTGGGACGAGCTCATGGGCGCTGCGCGCTGAACCCGACTCACAAGGAACATGACGATGGCACTGCTGACCCGGGCCGAGGTGGAGGACTTCCTCTACCACGAGGCGGCCCTGCTGGACGACTGGAAAACCATGGAGTGGTCCGCGCTGTTCACCGAGGACTGCGAGTACCTGGTGCCCCCCACCGACCTGCCGGATGCCGACAAGAACGCCGCCTTGTTCATCATCAACGATGACCACCACCGCCTGGTGCAGCGCGCCAAGCGCCTGACCCGGCGCACCGCGCACGTGGAGTTTCCGCATTCCAAGATGCGGCACACCATCCACAACGTGCGCATCCTGGAGCAGGACGAACACGGCGTGACGGTGGCCAGCAACCAGGTGGTCTACCGCGCCAAGCGGCAGAACCTCGACACGTTCGTGTGTCACACCGTGCACAAGCTGGTGCGCACCGCGGACGGCCTTCGCATCAAGAGCAAGCGGGTGATGCTGGACATCGACGGCCTGCGCCCGCACGGCATGATCAGCGGCATTCTGTGAGCGCCGCTGCCACCGAGGAGAGACCCATGTTCCGTTACAAGAAGCTCGGCTATGTCGCGCTCAACGTGAGCGACCTGGCGCGGTCGGTGCCGTTCTACCGCGACATCGTCGGCCTGCAGCTGAACGAGCAGACCGACGACGGCACGGCCTTTTTCGCCTGCAGTGCCGATCACCACAACGTGGTCCTGTATGAGGGCGGCGAGCCGGGCCTGAAGCGCGTCGGCTGGGAGATGGAGCAGCCCGAGGAACTCGACCGCCTGTACGAGCACCTGCAGGCGGCCGGTTTGAAGCCGGCGTTCGTTTCGCCGGACGAATGCCGGGCGCTGCGCCAGCAACGCACGCTGCGCATCCGCGAGCCGTTCAGTGGCCTGACCTTCGAGTTTTACGAGGGTCAGCTCGAGCGTGGCAGCACGTATACGCCGACCGTCACCAACATCGCCCGGCTGGGACACGTGGTGCTGAACCTCGAGCGCTGGCCGGAAGCGGTCAAGTTCTTCAAGGAAACACTCAACTTCCGCACCTCGGACTACGTCGACGGTTTCATCGCCTTCATGCGCTGCTTCCCGAACCCGTACCACCACTCGCTGGGTATCGGCAACGCGGCCGCCACGCGCAAGGAGCCGGGGCTGAACCACGTCAATTTCATGGTCACGGACATCGACGACATCGGCCGCGCGCTCACGCGCGTCAAGCGCCACGATGTGCCGATCGTGTTCGGTCCGGGCCGGCATCCGCCGTCGGGCAGCATCTTCCTGTATTTCCTGGACCCGGACGGCATGACGCTCGAGTACAGCTACGGCATGGAGGAGTTTCCGGAAGAACGCCCGCGCAAGGCCCGCGTGCTGGAGGCCCGGCCGGATTCGCTCGACTACTGGGGCAACGTGCCCGACCCACGGTTCGCCTCCACCGGCCGTTTCGAGCCGGCGACGGAGGACTGAGCGTGGAGTCGAATGCCAAGCTGCACGGCGGCCGGGCCGCCATCGTCAGCGGCGCGGCCAAGGGCATCGGCCGCGCCATCGCCCGCGAGCTGGCGCGCGACGGTGCCAGCCTGCTGCTGGCGGACATGGACGGTGACACGCTGCACGCCACGGCCGAGGCCATCGCCGCCGAACACGGCGTGCGTGCAGTCTGTCATGTGGCGGACCTGGCCACCGAGGCGGCCAACCAGGCCATGGCGCAGGCCGCGCTGGACGCCTTCGGGCGTGTCGATATCCTGGTCAACAACGCCGGCGGGGGGGTGATCAAGCCGTTCCTGGAACACACGCCCGAAACCCTGCACACCACCATCGACCGCAATCTGTGGACCGTGCTGTGGGCCAGCCGCGTGGTGCTGCCGATCATGCTGCGTCAGGGCTACGGGCGCATGGTGAACATCGGCGCCGATTCGGTGCGCAACGGCCTGTGGGATCACGCCGCGTACAACGCCGCCAAGGGCGGTGTGCACGGCCTGACCACCGGTCTGGCGCGCGAGTTCGCCGCCCACGACATCACCTTCAACACCGTCGCCCCGTGCGCCGTGCGCACCGAGCAGGTGGATGCACTGGCGCAGGCGCATCCGCAACTGATGGACAAGTTCGTCAGCGTCATCCCCAAGGGTCGGCCGGGCGAGATGCACGAAGTGGCGGCGGTGGTGAGTTTCCTGGCGTCGGAAAAGGCCTCGTTCGTGACCGGTCAGGTGATCAGCGTCAACGGCGGCAGCACCATGCTCTGACACGGCGCCGATCGACTCGGCGTTCTGGCGCCCCGGCGTGCAGTGCCGGCGGGGCGCCCTCCACCGGGCGCGCCCGGTGTGGCAAAAACGTGCGTTTCAGTGCCCCCGGCCAGCAAGCGTGCCGGTTGGCGCGGCGGCTCAGTCGGCGCTGCCGTACTTGCCCAGCAGCACGTGGTGCAGGGTGGCGGTGACCGGCACCTCGATGCCCAGCTGCCCGGCCCGCCGCAGCACCGCGCCGGTGATGCCGTCCAGCTCCAGCGGCTTGCCGCGCTCGGCATCCGCCTGCATGGACGGCTTGATGGGCGTGATGCCCTTGATCCACTGGAACACCGCTTCCAGTTCGTGCGGGCTGAATTCCACCTCGTCGGCGGCGGCCGCGGCGCCGGCCTCGCGCATCAGGTTGCGCATCACCCAGGCCAGGTCCGGGTCGTTGGCCATGCGCTGGGTGTCCAGGAAGGTCACTGCCGCCAGCGGATTGCAGCCGTTGTTCAGGATCAGCTTGCGCCACAGCTCGCGGCGGATGTCATCGCTGGCGAACACCGTCACGCCGGCGGCGCGCAGGCGCTCGATCATGTCGTCGGCATCGGCGCCGCAGCCGGTCGGGTAGTCGCCCAGCACGGCCTCGAGCGCGCCGCGTACCTCGACCTTGCCCGGTGCGGTGATGTGGGCGAAGAACTTGCGCATCAGGCCGCCGAGCACCGGGCGGCCGAACACCTGCGCCAGGATCGGCTCGTTGTCGACACCGTTCTGCAGCGATCCCAGCCGGCATCGAGGTCCGACGTGGGGTTTCAGCCGCTCCGCCAGCCGGCGCGTGTGCTGGCTCTTGCAGGCGAACAGCAGCCAGTCGCAGTCGGCCAGCTGGCCGAGCGCCGCCTCGCTCGCCGTGTCGATGACCGGCAGGCGGTGGGTTTCGACCTCGCCGTTGCAGTCCAGGATGAGGCCGTCGGCCGCCAGACGCGCGGCATGCTCGCCTCGCGCCAGCAGCACGACGTCGGCCTGCCCGGCGGCCGCCAGGCGGGCGCCCACCAGGCAGCCGATGCCGCCCGCACCGACGATGGCAACGCGCATGCCTTACTCTTCCAGCAGCTTGGTCTTGTCCGGCACGCCAGCCCACTGGTCGGCGTCCGGCAGCGGGTCCTTGCGCTGGGTCAGCGGCGGCCACTGCTGCGACAGGCGGGCGTTCAACTCGATGAAGCCCTGCTGCTCGGCGGGGATTTCCTCCTCATCGACGATGGCTTCCACCGGACACTCGGCCACGCACAGGGTGCAGTCGATGCACTCGTCCGGGTCGATGACCAGCATGTTGGGGCCTTCGCGGAAGCAATCCACCGGGCAGACTTCGACGCAGTCGGTGTATTTGCACTTGATGCAGGCCTCGGTGACGACGAACGCCATTGCCGCTCTCCGTATCGCAGATAAAACGACAATTATAGGCACCGACGGGCGCCGCCTTGTGGCTGCCGCGGTAACGCGGGTGCGGCGTATGCTTGGGGGCGCCCGTATCGGCCTTGCCCCGGCGGGCTTTTTCCTTCGCGCCGTCGTGAGCCGCTCCATGTCGCCTGCCACCGAATTCGACCTCGCCCCCGACCTGATTTATCTGAACCACGCCGCCGTGGCCCCCTGGCCGCGCCGGGCGGCCGAGGCGGTGGCGCGTTTTGCCGCCGAGAATGCCCGCGAGGGAGCGCGTCACTACCCGCGCTGGTTGCAGGTGGAGCGGCGTCTGCGCCAGCGCCTGGCGCGGCTGATCGGCGCCGCCGAAGCGGACGTGGCGCTGCTCAAGAACACATCCGAGGCGATTTCGGTGGTGGCCTTTGGTTTCCCCTGGCAGGCCGGCGACAACCTGGTGCTGGCGGCCGAGGAGTTCCCGTCGAACCGCATTCCCTGGCAGGCGCTGGCGCGACTGGGCGTGGAGTGCCGGCAGGTGCGCCTGACCGGCGCCGCCGACCCGGAGGCTGCCCTGCTGGCGCAGTGCGATGGGCGCACTCGCCTGCTGACGGTGTCGTCGGTGCAGTACGCGGGTGGGCTGCGCATGGACCTGACGCGTCTGGGTGCGGCCTGTCGGGCGCGCGGCGTGGCGTTCTGCGTGGATGCCATCCAGAGTCTCGGCGCGCTGCCGTTCGACGTGGAGGCGGTGCAGGCCGATTTCGTGATGGCCGACGGGCACAAGTGGATGCTGGGGCCGGAGGGCGTGGCGCTGCTGTGGGTGCGCCCGGCCTGGCGCGAGCGCCTGACGCTGTATCAGTACGGTTGGCACATGACGCGCGGCGCCGGTGACTTCGACGCGGTCGAGTGGCAGCCGGCGGACGATGCCCGCCGCTTCGAATGCGGCAGCCCCAACCTGCTGGGGGTGCATGGACTGGAGGCCAGTCTGTCGTTGATCGAGGAACACGGCATCGACCAGGTCGCGGACGACCTGCTGGCCCGCAGCGGCTACCTGGTCGAGCGCATCATGGCCAGTGCCGCGCTGGAACTGCTCGGCGACGCACAGCCGGCGCGGCGGGCCGGCATCGTCACCTTCCGTCACCGCCGGCTCGACAATGCAGCGCTGCATCGTCGCCTGACCGAGGCCGGCGTGGTGTGCGCGCTGCGTGGCGGCGGTGTGCGCCTGTCGCCGCATTTCTACACGCCGTACGAGCAGCTCGACGTGGCCCTGGCCAGCGCCGGCGCCTGAGCCGGGTGGTCGCGGGTGGGTAGAATGGGCGGCCCCTCCACGTCCTCACATGGAACACGCATGGAAGCCTTTCACGGCACCACCATCCTGTCGGTGCGGCGCAACGGCCGGGTGGTTCTGGGCGGCGACGGCCAGGTCACGCTCGGTCACATGGTCATGAAGCGCGGGGCGCGCAAGGTGCGCCGCCTGCATCACGGCAAGGTGCTGGCCGGGTTCGCGGGCGCCACCGCCGACGCCTTCACGTTGTTCGAGCTGTTCGACGCCAAGCTCGAGAAGCACTCCGGTCAGCTGGCCCGCGCCGCCGTGGAGCTGGCCAAGGACTGGCGCACCGACCGCCTGCTGCGGCGCCTGGAAGCCATGCTGGCGGTGGCCGACGCGGAAACCTCGCTGGTCGTCTCCGGCAACGGCGACGTGCTGGAACCCGAGGACGGCCTGATGGCCATCGGCTCCGGCGGGGCCTACGCCCAGGCGGCCGCCCGCGCGCTGCTGGACCACTCGGCGCTCGACGCGCGGCAGATCGTCGAGGCGGCGCTCGGGATCGCCGGCGACATCTGCATCTACACCAACCATTCGCTGACCATCGAGGAGCTCGGCGCCTGAGGCGCACACTGCCATGTCCATGACCCCGCGCGAAATCGTTCAGGAACTCGACAAGCACATCGTCGGCCAGGATGCCGCCAAGCGTGCCGTGGCCATCGCGCTGCGCAACCGCT
>DQBD01000277.1:17651-21682 GCA_003526065.1 Gammaproteobacteria bacterium
CGAGCAGCCAGAGAATACGTTGTGAGCGGGAGTTTTCGAGATGATGCAGAGTCAGCATGAGGAATCCGGGGCGAATAAGTAAGGCGCTATCTTAGCCTGTGGGACACGAGAGTTGAACGACAGTTTCCGGGATGTCTGGCCCAGCGGTGGAAAGCTGTTTTATTCCACATAGAATTATTGTTTACTGCTGCCAACTTAACCTTTGTTAGTGAGAACCGATATGGAACGCACAGAGCGCGANNCCGGCGTCGGCAAGACCGAGATCGCGCGCCGCCTGGCGCGTCTGGCCGGGGCGCCGTTCCTGAAGGTGGAGGCGACCAAATTCACCGAGGTGGGCTACGTGGGTCGCGATGTCGAGTCCATCGTGCGCGACCTGATGGACGTGGCCGTCAAGCAGACCCGCGAGCAGGAGCTGGCCAAGGTTCGCCACCGTGCCGAGGATGCCGCCGAGGAGCGGGTGCTCGACCTGCTGTTGCCGGGCTCGCGCGAGCAGGACAGCCGGTCGGGCGGCGAGGCCGCCGCCGATACGCGCCAGAAGCTGCGCAAGCGCCTGCGCGAGGGGCAGCTGGACGACAAGCAGGTGGAGATCGAGGTCACGCTGCCCCAGGTCGGGGTGGAGATCATGGCCCCGCCGGGCATGGAGGAGCTCACCCAGCAGCTGCAGGGCATGTTCCAGAACATGGGCGGGCAGCGCACGCGCCGGCGCCAGGTGCGCGTGGCCGAGGCGTTGCGCCTGCTGACCGACGAGGAAGCCGCCAAGTTCGTCAACGAGGACGACATCAAGCGCGCCGCCGTCGCCAACGCCGAGCAGAACGGCATCGTGTTCATCGACGAGATCGACAAGATCACCCAGCGCGGCGGTGACCGCGGCGGCAGCGGTGGCGAGGTGTCGCGCGAGGGTGTGCAGCGCGATCTGCTGCCGTTGATCGAGGGCAGCACGGTCACCACCAAGCACGGCCAGGTGCGTACCGATCACATCCTGTTCATCGCCTCGGGCGCGTTTCACCTCAGCAAGCCGTCCGACCTGATCCCGGAACTGCAGGGCCGTCTGCCGATTCGCGTGGAGCTCGACTCCCTGCGCGTGCAGGACTTCGAGCGCATCCTGACCGACACCGACGCGGCGCTCACCGAGCAGGCCAGTGCGCTGCTGGCCACCGAGGGCGTGACGCTGCAGTTCGCGCCGGACGGCGTGCGGCGCCTGGCGCAGATCGCCCACGAGGTCAACGAGCGCACCGAGAACATCGGCGCCCGGCGCCTGCACACGGTGATGGAGCGCCTGCTGGAGGACCTGTCGTTCGCCGCCGCCGACCGCAGCGGCAGCACGGTTTCCGTGGACGCGGCCTACGTCGATGAACGCCTCAAGGATCTGGCCGGCGACCAGGATCTGAGCCGCTACATCCTGTAGCGGCGGTACCCGGCAAAGGGCCGACGCGGCGGGCGGGCGCAGGCGGTCGAGTACACTTGCAGGCGCCGCTTCACACGCGCGGCGTTGCTGTTCCCGCCCCCGGTACCGCCATGGAAAACGACACCACGGATTTCGGCTTCAGCGAGGTGCCGCTCGCCGACAAGGCGCGGCGCGTGCGCGCGGTGTTCGACTCGGTCGCCGGGCGCTACGACGTGATGAACGACCTCATGTCGCTGGGCCTGCATCGGGTCTGGAAGCGCTTCGCGGTGGGGCTGGTCGCGGCGCAGCCGGGCGAGCGGATTCTGGACCTGGCCGGCGGCACCGGCGACCTGACGCGTCTGCTGGCGCCGCGCGTGGGGCCGGCCGGGCGCGTGCTGCTGGGCGACATCAACGGCGCCATGCTGGCGCGCGGCCGCGAGCGCCTGCTGGATACCGGTATCGCCGGCAACGTCGATTACCTGCAGCTGGATGCCGAGCGCCTGCCGCTGGCCGAGCGCAGTCTGGACTGCGTGATCATCGGCTTCGGCCTGCGCAACGTCACCGACAAGCAGGCGGCGCTGGTCGAGATGCACCGCGTGCTCAAGCCTGGCGGACGGGCGCTGGTGCTGGAGTTCTCGCGGCCGGTACTGCCGCCGCTGAAGCCGGTCTACGACGCCTACAGCTTTCAGGTGCTGCCGCGCCTGGGCCGGCTGGTGGCGGGGGATGCCGACAGCTACCGCTATCTGGCCGAATCGATCCGCCGCCATCCGGATCAGGACACGCTGCTGGGCATGCTGCACGTGGCCGGCTTTGCCCGTTGCCAGTACTTCAATCTCACCGGCGGCATCGTTGCGGTACATCGGGGTTACCGGCTGTGACGGCCATGCCGCTGGCGGCGCTGGAACTGGCGCTCAACCGCGTGCTGGCGCTGGACCCGGCCACGCTCGAACGCCTGGCCGCACTGGATGGCCGGCTGATCGTGATCGAGCCGGCGACCGTCGGCATGGCGCTGGGCGTGGTGCCGCACCGGCACGGCCTGCAGCTGATGGAAGCGCCGCAAGCAGCCGATGTGCGCATCCGTGGCCGGTTGGCCGATCTGCTGCGCGCGCAGGCGGAGGGTGACGTCCGCGGTCTGGACATCGAGGGCGACAAGCTGCTGGCGAGCGCCTTTGCCGACGCGCTGCGCGCGGCGCGCATCGACTGGCCGCAGCTGCTGGCACCGCTGCTGGGTGATGTCCTGGCGCAGCGCGGCGCGCAGGCGCTCGGTGGGGCCGGTGAGGCCGTGCGCGAGGGCGCCGGTTCGCTGCTGCGCAGCGGGGCGGAGTTCCTGCAGTACGAGCGGCCGACCCTGGTCAGCGCCGCCGAGTGGGACAGCTTCCGGGCCGAGGTGCGTGAACTGCACGAGGCAGTGGCGGCGCTGGAGCGGCGTGTGGCGCTGCTGATCCTGCGTCAGCAATGACCAGCCTGCCGGGCTTGCTGCGCCTGTGGTGGGTGCTGTTCGTGCTGACGCGCGCCGGCGCCGACGAGATCATTCTCGGTCATCCGCGTATGCCCGGCGGCCGCCTGCTGCTGCGCCTGTTGCCGTGGCGCTGGCGTCGGCGTCCGCCGCGTGGCGTGCGCCTGCGTCAGGCGCTGGAGTCGCTGGGGCCGATCTTCGTCAAGTTCGGACAGATCCTGTCCACGCGGCGCGACCTGCTGCCGCCGGATATCGCCGACGAACTGGTGCGCCTGCAGGACCGGGTGCCGCCGTTTCCGGCCGAGCAGGCGCGGCGCATCATCGAGACTGCCTACGGTCAGCCGCTGCAGGCGGTGCTGAGCGAGTTTGACGACGTTCCGCTGGCGTCCGCCTCGATTGCCCAGGTGCACGCCGGACGCCTGCCGGACGGCCGCGAGGTGGTGCTCAAGGTGGTGCGGCCGGGCATCGCGCCGCGCATCCGCCGCGACATCCGTCTGCTGAACCTGCTGGCCCGCTTCGCCGAGCGTACGCTGCGCGAGGCACGGCGCCTGCGTCCGGTGGAGGTGGTGCGCGAGTTCGAGCTGACGCTGATGGACGAACTGGACCTGATGCGCGAGGCCGGCAACGCCAGTCAGCTGCGCCGCAACTGGCTGGACTCGCCCGATCTGTACGTGCCCGAGGTGTACTGGGACTACGTGCGGGTGAACGTGATGATGATGGAGCGCATCCGCGGCATCGGCATCGACAACGTGGATGTCATGCGCGCGGCCGGGGTGGACTTTCGCCGTCTGGCCGAGCGCGGCGTGGAGATCTTCTTCCGGCAGGTGTTCGAGCACAATTTCTTTCACGCCGACATGCACGCCGGCAACATCTTCGTGGGTCCGGGCGAGCAGTACATCGCGGTCGATTTCGGCATCGTCGGCAGCCTGAATCCGGCCGATCAGCGCTACCTGGCCGAGAACTTCGTGGCCTTCTTCAACCGTGACTACGCCACCGTGGCCAAGGCCCACGTGCGCGCCGGCTGGGTGCCGGCCGACCTGCGGGTGGACCAGTTCGAGGCCGCCATCCGCGCCGTGTGCGAGCCGATCTTCGACAAGCCGCTGAAGGACATCTCGTTCGGTGTGCTGCTGCTGCGCCTGTTCCAGGTGGCGCGGCGGTTCGACATGCAGGTGCAGCCACAGCTGGTGCTGC
>DQBD01000267.1:0-2907 GCA_003526065.1 Gammaproteobacteria bacterium
GCGCACGTCGTCGGCCAGCAGGGCCAGCCAGTCGGCGTAGCGCTCCTGGTCCAGCAGGCGCGCCTCGCGGTACAGCGCCTGCGTCAATGCCAGGTGCTGCGCGATGGGCAGCATGTCGAGGCCTTCGTCAGCCGACATGAGCCACCTCCTGGTCGCCGGAAAGCGGGTTCAGGTTGTACTCCGGCACCGCGCGCCAGTCGGCGGCCGCCATGTGCTCCTGCCAGCGGCGGTAGAAGTAACGCTGGTTGTGCTCGCTGACCACGCCGACGGCGATGTCGCCGGGCAGGCCCGGGCGGCTGCCGCTGCGGCCCTGCGCCATGTTGGTGTGCACGTCCATCTGGCGCGTGCGCCAGCCACGCGACTGCTCGGTGCAGGCGGCCAGGTTGTCGCCGTCGTCGTTGTCGAACAGGCCGGCGGGGCCAAAGGTCAGCAGCTGGTTGTCCAGGATGCGCTGCTTGATGGCCTCCGGCATGGCCTGCTCGGCCATGGCCCAGGTCCACTGCTCGATGCGTCCCGGCCCCTTGGGGTGGTACACGCGAAACCAGTTCAGACCCGGCAGGAACTGCAGGTTCGGGAAGATGGTGAAGTTCAGCTGCGAGCCCCACAGACGCTCGCCGCGCATGCGGCCGAGGCGCTCGATCACCGTCGGCCGGTTGCTCTCCAGCCAGTGCATGATGTCGCCGTTGTCCGGATAGAAGCTGTAGCCGGACACCCCGTCCAGCGTCGCCAGCAGCGAGTGGCCGTTCAGGCCGGCGATCGACAGCCCGCCTTCCAGGTCGACGCTGGCGTTGCCCACCGTGAAGCCCGAGAAGTCCATGCTCTGCACGGCCTTCATGGCGCCGGCGTGGGCCCAGCCCAGGTGGTAGCCGTCGCCGCACACGTTCTCGACCGGCAGCTTCCAGTTGGTGGGGATTTCCACCTTCTGCGCCTCGCCCAGCAGCACACTGCCGCCGGGCAGGGCGTCCAGCCAGACGTCCAGATACCACTTCATGTCGCCCAGGTAATCGGACAGGCTCGGCGCGTTCCGGTCGAAGCAGCCGAACACCAGGCCCTTGTAGGACTCGACCCGCTCGACCCCGACCAGCCCGAAGCGGGACTTGTCCAGCGCGTTGAAGTAGGCGTCCTTCTCCAGCGGCACGTTCACCAGCGCGCCGTCGGTGCCGAAGGCCCAGCCGTGGTAGTTGCAGGCAAACGCCCGGGCGTTGCCACGATCGGCCCGGCACAGGCGGTTGCCGCGGTGGGTGCAGGTGTTCAGGAAGGCCTTGATCGAACCGTCGTGCTGGCGCACCACCAGCACGTCGTCCTCACCCATGAAGGTGCGCACGAAGTCGCCCGGCTTGGGGATCTGTGATTCATGCACCAGGAACAGCCAGCAGCGGCCGAAGATGCGCTCGAGTTCCTGCTCGTAGACAGCGGGATCGGCATAGATCTGGCGGCGTTGCGCGCTGCCTGCGCCTGTCACGAAACCGGCGTAGTTGGTCATCCCTGACTCCTCCTGCGAAAAAACCGAGCCGCCGCGTCAAAGGCCGCAGTTCGATCATCAACTGGCGAAAGTGTCATTGCACCCGCCATGCCAAGCCGCCGCCATGAAACACAACCGCTCGTTTAATAAGGCTTTTATTCTTTTTCCGTTTCGCAAAATCCGTTCGCGCGGAATGACGTACACGTCACTTTGAACCATAATCCATCGACCATCAGTGACCCTGGCGTCGACCATGCCCAAAGCGAAACCCGCCCCCAACCTGCCCGACATCCGTGACCTGGCCGAGCAGGTGCGCTTCACGCCGGACACCGGCCGCATCTGGGTGCGCGACCAGCGCGGGGTGCTGCTGACCGCCAGCGTCTACGGCGCGCTGCGGCGCGAGCTGATCGACCGCCTGGGGCCGGCCGTGGCGCGCGAACTGCTCTCGCGCATCGGCTACGCCGAGGGTGGACGCGACGCCGACACCGCCCGGCGCCTGCGCCCGAACGTGAGCTACTTCGACGCCTTCGCCGTCGGCCCGCAGGTACACGCCCTGGCCGGCTTCGGCTGGTCGGAGGTGGTGCACCTGCACGCCGACCCGGAAAGCGGCGCCTTCGCCGGTGAATTCCTGGTGCATGACTCGCTGGAAGCGACCACCCACCTCGACGCCTACGGCACCAGCCCGGAACCGGTGTGCTGGATGCAAAGCGGCTACGCCAGCGGCTTCGCCAGCGCCTTCGCCGGCCGGCCGATCCTGATGCGCGAGGTGGAATGTCGCGGCATGGGCGACGAGGCCTGCCGCCTGATCGGCAAGCCGCTCGACGACTGGCTCACCCAGGCGCCGGACACCCGCTATTACCAGCCGGAAGCGTCGGTGAACCGCTTCGCCGATCTCGACGCCGAGGACGACAACGGCGTGGTCGGCATCTCGGCCGGCTTCGGTGCCGCCATGCACCTGCTGCGCAAGGCGGCCGACAGCCGCGCCACGCTGCTGTTCGTCGGCGAGACCGGTGTCGGCAAGGAAGTGTTCGCCCGTCTCGGGCACCGCATGAGCCGCCGCCACGACGGGCCGTTCATCGCCGTCAACTGCGCGGCGCTGCCGGAAACGCTGATCGAGACCGAGCTGTTCGGCGTGGTCAAGGGCGCCTACACCGGCGCCAGCAAGTCACGCGCCGGCCGGTTCGAGCGCGCCGACGGCGGCACGCTGTTCCTGGACGAGGTCACCAGCCTCAGCCTGGCCGCCCAGGGCAAGCTGCTGCGGGTTCTCCAGGAACGCGAGATCGAGCGTGTGGGTGACAACCAGACCCGCCGCGTCGACGTGCGCGTCATGGCGGCCTGCAACGAGGACCTGCGCCAGGCGGTGGACGCCGGGCGCTTTCGCGAGGACCTGTACTTCCGGCTCACCACCTTCCCGGTGCCGATTCCGCCGCTGCGCGAACGGCGCG
>DQBD01000267.1:3173-3354 GCA_003526065.1 Gammaproteobacteria bacterium
CGCGACGACATCCCGCTGCTGATGGCCTACCTGCTGCGCCGCTTCTGCGCCGTGCACGGCAAGAGCGTGCCGGGCTTCACCGCCCGCGCGGTGGAGGCGCTGTTCGCCTACGACTTCCCCGGCAACATCCGCGAACTGGAGAACCTCATCGAACGGGCCGTGCTGCTGGCCGGCGACGGCG
>DQBD01000179.1 GCA_003526065.1 Gammaproteobacteria bacterium
GGGTCGCAACCTGCATCGTCGATGCCGGCACTGCACTGACCGTCGACGGCTTCGACGAAGCCGGCCGCCACCTTGGCGGCATCATCGCCGCCGGTCTGCTGACCCAGCAGCGCGCCGTTCTGGGACAGACCCGCTTCGCGACGCGCGAGCAGGGCACCACCTATCACGCAGGCCTCGGCCTCGACACCGAGGCCTGCGTCAGTCAGGGCGCGATGCTGGCGTGCCTTGGCGCGATCGACCGGGCACTGTCGGCGACCGCCGCTGTCAGGCGGATCGTCACGGGCGGCGATGCGAGCGTACTGCTGCCGCATCTGCACGGCGACTGGGAGCACCGGCCCGACCTCGTCCTCGAAGGCCTGCGCGTGCTCGCCGACGACCGCTGATCGGCGACAAACGGTCGTCCGCGCAACTCGTCGGCCGGCCGCCCCCGCTGGGCGGGCCATCCCTCCATGCCGGTCACCGGCCGGGCATCGTGTAGCCGAGTGCAGGACGCACGGCTCCAGGTGCCGGTTCCCCGGTGCAGGAGCGGCGTCCACGCAGGACCGGCGGGGACCCAGGATGCGCAGCTACGGATTCAGGACGATCGGCAACAACAGGCAGGGCGGCGCGACGGCGATCGAGTTCGCATTCGTGCTGCCGATCATGCTCGTCCTGTTCTACGGCGCGCTGACCTACGGCCTGATCTTCCTGATGCGGCTCGGGTTGCAGCATGCCGCAGAGAGCGGCGCGCGCGCCGCCCAGCGTTATCCACTGCAAAGCTGCGCGCAGGCGATGGGCGCTCCCTGCGATCCGGAGGACCGGCAGCAACATCAGTTCAACGAGCGGCTGAAAGCCGCCTTTGGTGTCGCGACAGCGCAGGCGAGCTGGATGCTGCGCGATGGATCGACGGCGCTGCAGGTGGTGGCGCGCATCTGCCCGGACGGCGCCGAGTGCACCGACGCCACCTCGGCCAGTTGCGACCAGCAGGCCTGTCCGGCCGTAGCGCCGCCGGACTGCGGTGCTTCGGCTTGTCAGATCGTGGTCACCGTGCGCTACGACTACGCCGCCGCACCCTTCGTCCCGCGTCTGCCTGGCCTGGGGCTGGTGACTCCGGACGAGCTGACCGGGCAGGGGCGTCTGCTGATCGACGCCCGGGGGTTCACGTTGTGAACAGCCCCCTGAAGGACGTCCGGCAGCCGCGACAATCCGGCGCGGCAGTCGTGGAGTTTGCGCTGGTGCTGCCGATCTTTGTGCTGGTGTTGTACATCCTGATCAGCTTCGGTGTTCTGTTTTACGCCCAGCTGGTGGTTTCACGTGCGGCCACAGACGGCGCCCGCGCCCTCGTGGTGTTGCCTGGAGTGTCCAGCCTCGAGACGCTGACAGAGACACAGAAGGATTCGATCAAACAGCAGGTCATCAACTCGCTGGCGGTGTCGCTGGCGATGACCGCGGATAGCGGCGAGTACGCGGAACGCCTGGCCTTGTTGCAGAGTGAGGTGCTGCCCCGCATCCGTGTCGATGGAGGGGGCTGCGGCACCGACGGTGCAGCCGGGTTGGTGCGTGTCGAGGTGCGCTTTCCCTATGACCTCGTCCGAATCTTGCCGCCCATCACCCTGCCGATGGTCGGCAGTGTGGGCGGCGGCCTGTTCGATACGCTGACCGGCTGTGCGGTCGCCAACTTGTAGGGGCATGCGCCAGTGCAGAGAACGGCTTTCCGATCCCGCCTCCCGGTGATCAAAAAGGGCCAGAAGGGTTCGGCCAGCGTCTTCGCGGCCATCAGCCTGAGCGTGCTGGTGATCATGCTCTCGCTGGCCGACATCGGCCTGCTCTACTACTACGATATCGAGTATCAGAAGGCAGCCGACCTGGCTGCAATCGCGGGCGCCCGGGACCTCTACGACGAGGCCGGACTGCAATCCTGCGGTGGCACGGCCCGGCCGGCGGCAGAACTCGCAGCCGCGAATAATCTGGGCGGAAAAAACTATCAGATCGTGGTCACCTGCGGACGCTGGCGGCCGTTTGAGACGCCGAGACTGGACACTGGCGGTGACGTCAGTTTGCACGACACTGTCGAGGTGGTGATTTCCGGTACGCCCCCGGGCGTCATGCCATTCATCGCCACGCCGCAGATCAGCCGCCGGGCCACCGCCACGATCAGCACGCCGCAGGCGGCGCTGAACATCCGCTCGACGGTGGCGACCTTGCAGGATGGTGTGGTCAATGCCCTGCTCGGCGCACTGCTGGGCAGCAACGTTGCGCTCACCGTGGTCGGCTGGGACGGTGTCGCCAACGTCAACGTGAGTCTCCTGGAGTTCCTCGACAACGTCGCGTTTCTGGAGGGCATTGACGTCGATCTCGAGGTTGGCGGCTACGACGCCTTGCTCGATGCCGAGGTGGACCTGCTCAACCTGATTCAGGCCCAGATCGAGGCAGTGGGCAGCGGCAGCACGGCCGGAGTCGTGCTGTCGGCGTTCGGGGCGCAGTTGCTGAGCCTTGGCCTGCCGCCGCTGCCGATCCGCCTGGGTGATTTGCTGACCCTGCAGACGGGCGGCGAAGCCTCCGGCCTGAATCTGGGACTGAACGCTTTCGATCTGCTGCAGGCGCTCGTACAGGTGGCCAGTCAGGAGCATGCGCTGGCCGCCGACGTGGGTGTGAATGTTCCCGGGTTGCTCGGCATCCGCATCGCCGCTTCGGTGGTTGAGCCACCACAGATTTCAGTCATCGGCAACCCGGCCCTGATCGATCCGGCCGACCCCAAGGGAGGCGAGCGCCGAATCTATGTGCGTACGGCACAGGTGCGGGCGCTGGTGAGCGTGGATCTCGGGGTGATCGGTTTTTTGAACAAGGTTCTCGACGCCCTGCCATTGCTCGATCTCCAGGTGCTGGACAGCGATCTCGATGTCGGCGTGGATGTAGGGGGCGCGGAAGCTTACGTGACTGGCTATGAGTGCGCCCTCAACGGCGACAAGGCGCTGGAGGTCGATACCGAGACCGCGCTGGCCCGCCTGGCGATCGGCACCTTCAGCGCCGCAGACCTCAATGACTTCTTCGGCTCCGGCACGCCGTTCCCGGACGCTGATGTGCTGAACATTCTTTCGCTCAAGGTTCTCGGGATCCCGGTGGCCGAAATCGGCATCGCCGCCAATGTGCCGGTGGCCGGATCCAGCCGATCGTTGACCTACTCCGCCACCCCGGCCAATCCGGATCCGCTGCCGGAAATCGGCGCTGCGGAGACCGCGGCGATGTACCAGAATATCTCGGCACAGGATATCGTCGGCAGCTTGACGGACACCCTCGCCGGACTCGAGCTGGAAGTGAAAGTCCTGAACTCCGGTCTGCTCGGCAATCTGCTGGAAGCCGTGCTGGGGGTGGTCGGAGCACTGCTGGGCAGCCTGCTGAGCCCGTTGCTGGATCCCGTCCTCAACGGCCTGCTGGATCTTCTCGGTGTCAATCTGGCCAACGCCGAGATCGGCGCGCGGTTGAGCTGCAATCTGGGGGTTGCGACGCTCGTGGAATGAGCGAGTCCCCGGCCTGCGGGCCCCGCTCCGGTGACGAGCGGCGCCCGGGGAGTGAAGCGGCGAATGCCTTGGGCAAAGAACTTCGGCTCAGTCCCGGGGCGCGGCGTGCTCGCTACACTGCGCGGCTGACGACGCCATGACTTTCGATCTTCCCGAGCTGCCGGTTCTCGACGCGCTGCCGCGTCTGCGTGCGGCGCTGGCGCAGGGCTGCGCGGTGCTGTCGGCGCCGCCGGGCTCAGGCAAGACCACGGTGGTGCCGCTGGCCTTGCTCGACGAACCCTGGCTCGCCGGGCAACGCATCGTCATGCTCGAACCGCGCCGGGTCGCTGCGCGCGCGGCGGCCGCACGAATGGCCAGTCTGCTCAGCGAATCCGTTGGCGAGACCGTCGGCTATCAGGTGCGTTTCGAGCGCAAGGTATCGGCGCGCACGCGCATCGAGGTCGTGACCGAGGGCCTGCTCGCGCGACGGCTGCAGGCCGACCCGGAGCTGCCGGGCGTCGGCCTGCTGATCTTCGACGAATTCCACGAGCGCTCGCTCGACGGCGATCTGGCGCTGGCGCTCGCGCTTGATGCGCGCGCCAACCTGCGCCCGGATCTGCGGGTGCTGGTGATGTCGGCCACGCTGGACATTGCCCGCGTGTCGACGCTGCTCGGCGGAGCGCCGGTGATCGAGAGCGGCGGACGCCTTCACGACGTGGAGGTCCGCCACGTCGCGGTTCGCGCCGATCTCGATCACGGCAGCGCGGTGGCGCAGGCCGCAACCCAGGTCCTGCAGCAGAGCGGGAGCGGCGAAGCGGACGGAGACATCCTCGCCTTCCTCCCGGGTGCGCGCGAGATCCGTGCGGCCCAGGCGCTGCTGTGCGAGCGCCTGACCGACGCCATCGGCGTCTATCCGCTGTACGGCGAGCTCGGGCCGCGCGAGCAGGATGCGGCGTTGCTGGCGGATGCCGGCGGTCGACGCAAGGTGATTCTGGCGACCAACATCGCGCAGACCAGTCTGACGGTCGAAGGGGTGCGCACCGTGGTCGATGGC
>DQBD01000102.1:0-12763 GCA_003526065.1 Gammaproteobacteria bacterium
TTGACGAAGGCTTGCCGCTGCTTGAGCAGCTGGCCGGCGCGGGTGGTAACGCCAGCGAAGCCGGTGATGCCGCTCTCAAGGTACTGGCCAGCGAGGCCGGCAAGGGTCCGGCCTGCGTGCAACAGCTGCAACAGCAGCTGGTCGCGGCACAGTCGGCAGCGGCCTGAGCTGCCGCCCCCATGCGCGTCACCCTGCGCCACGCCGGACAGCCGCAGCTGCAGTTCGAATGCAGCGCCGGTGACACGGTGCTGGCAGCGGCACGCCGGGCCGGAATCATCCTGCACGCCGCCTGCGAACAGGGCGGCTGCGGCGCCTGCCGGGCGCGTATCGTCGACGGCGAGGTGCACTACCCCCTGCCCGCGTCGGCACGCTGGCTGGACGAAGGCGCCGGCAGCGACTGCTATGCCCTGCTGTGTCGGGCCGTACCGATCAGCGACACGCTCGTCCTGGAGACCGCGTACCGCTGGCGACAACGCGAATCGGCGCCGCTATCGCGTTTAATGGGTGGATAATCGGGACCAATAGACTGATTCAACAGGGCAAAGACCCTGCATCATCGGAGGAGAGTGAGATGGCCATCAGCCGCTTCTCATACGCCAGCATGAACGTCATGGACGTCGCTGCCGCGGTGCGCCACTACGTGCATGTGGTTGGACTGCGCGAAATCGACCGCGACGAACGCGGCCGCGTTTACCTGCAGGCCGCCGACAACCAGGATCACCACTGCCTGATCCTGAACCCGGCCGACAGTGCCGGTGTCGATCACCTCGGGTTCAAGGTCAATGATCCGGCCGATCTGGACGAGGCCGCCGCCGCCGTGTCGGCCTACGGCCTGCCGGTGACGCGCGTGGCGGCCGGCAGTATCCGCGGCCAGGGCGACGGCGTACGTTTCCCGCTGCCGTCCGGCCAGCACATGCTGCTGTACTTCCACGCCGAGAAGATCGGCTATGTCACCGGCATGGAAAATCCCAGTCCGGTGCCGCCGCAGGGCACGCCCGGCGGCCGCGTGACCCACCTGGATCACACCCTCATCGCGGCGCAGAGCCCGCAGGATGATGTGAACTTTCTGACCCAGGTTCTTGATTTCTCACTGACCGAGAAGGTGGTCGATCCGGCCGGAAACACACTGGCCGCCTTCCTCACCTGCGGTCACACCATGCATGACCTGGCCATCGGGCCGGGGCCGGACGGGCACTTCCACCACATGGCATTCGGGATGGACAGCCGCACGGAAGTGATTCACGGCGTGGACCTGCTGAAGGAAAACGCCGTGCCGGCGCTGGAATACGGCATCACCCGCCACGGCATCTCGGGCGTCACGACCATCTATTTCCACGACCCGTCCGGAAACCGCAACGAGTTCTACAACGGCGCCTATCTGGCGCCGGGGGCGCCAGGCTGGGTGCCGCCCATCGTCTGGCAGGCCGAGCACTTCGCGCGCGGGGCCTTCTATTACGAGAACGCCGTGCCAGAAACCTTCTTCGCAGAGGTTACCTGAAATACCTCAATCAATTTATTGAAAAACAAACGTTATATTAAAGAGGAAGGAGACCGGGCATGGCCCTCAAACACGGCGGCATCATCCGTATCGCTTACGTTCGCCTGGCGCTGAACGACTCGCGCCTGCGCCAGGCGCAGTTCTTCTACTGCGACTCGCTGGGCCTGGTTGAGACCTTCCGTCAGCCCGACCGGCTGTACCTGCGCTGCTGGCATGAAGCCTTCCCCTACAGCCTGGTGCTGGACGAGGCGCCCGAGAACCGCCTGGTCGAGATCGGCTTTCAGGTCCGCGACGCGGGCGACCTGGAGACGCTCGAGGCGGCCGTCAATGCCGCCGGCGTGGCGGTGACACGGGCGTCGGCCGGCGCGCTGACCGGCATGGGCGAGTCCATCACCTTCGCCATTCCCGGCGGCCCCGTGCTGCGCCTGTTCGCCGAGCTGCCGCAGATCGGCTACATGACCGGTTTCGATTCACCGGACTGGGTCACGCCGCGGGCGCTGCGCGGCACGCCGGCACCGTTCTTCCTGAACCATGCCGGCATCACCGTGAGTGACCCGCAGGCGGCAGTGGATTTTCTGACCGGCGTCCTCGGGTTCGTGGTGTCGGAACGCATCGACAGCGACGACGGCGCGCGCCTGCTGTCGGCGCTGCTGTTTCGCATGTCCAAGGAAGCCGGCGGGCAGGAACTGGCGCTGTTTCCCGGGCCAGCCGGACGCTTGCACCACATCGCCTTCACCAAGGAAGACCCCAACGACATCCTGATCGATGGCCAGTATCTGCGTGAAGCGGGCGTGAACATCGACATCTACGGGCCGACGCGCCAGTCCTACGGCAAGACGTTCTCGCTGCACTTTCACGACCCGTTCGGCATTCGCCTGGAACTGTGCTCCGGCGGCCGCATCACCGAGGTGCACCCGCAGTTTCAGCCGGTACGCTGGACCGAATCACAGCTCGGCAAGGCCCTGTCGTACTTCGATCGCGACCTGCGCGCGGAATTCCTGCAGCCCAGCCTGTAGCCCGCCCCTGCGGCGGCCGCTCAGACCACCACATCGGCCCCGGCTTCACGCAACAGCTCGCGCAACACGCCGCGGTGACACCGCGTCTCGTCGGCGCAGTAGCAGCCCACCGAAAGGTCCGTGTGGTGCGATAAGGCCGCCAGCAGCGCCAGTGTGCGGCGCGTGCCGGGCGTCGTCATTTCGGCACGGTAGCGGGTCCGAAACCGCTGCCAGTCCGCCTCGTCGGCCGCCTGCCGCGCCGTGCGCAGCAACGCCGCGGAGGGCGCCAGCTCCGGGTACCAGACGTCGTACCAGTCGCCGCTGGCGTGCTGGTTCTTCGGCACGCCGCGCGGCGGCCGGCGCACGGTGCCGATCCGCAGTCCCTCGCCCGGCAGGCGCGGGCTGCCCAGACGGACGATGCGCACACTCATGCCGGGCTCGGGCGGCCCCCAGGCCAGCCGGCGCTGAAACCGGCCGACCTGGGAGAATGACGCCGCCTTTTCAGCGTTGCAGCCCCCAGCGGGCGAAGTTGGCCAGCACCTTTTCCTTCACCGCGTCCGGGTAGGTGTTGTTGAAGGCCAGGCGATGCGGGCGCTGCTCGGCCGTCCACTCGATCGGCCAGGTGCAGTCGAACAGCACGTTGCCACCGCCGGCACCGAACTCGCGCAGCGGATGACCGGCAATGTAGGGCGTCAGCGGGCTGTTGATGTGGCCGGGATAGATGTGGATGTCGCGTACCGGGTTGCACTTGGTGCACATGGCGTGGAACACCTCGCCCAGGTTCCAGGGGTCGACGTCCTCGTCCACCACGATCACGTACGGGAAGTAACTGGCGTTGCGGTCGGTCCAGCTGATGCTGGAAATCAGCTGCGGAATGCCGGCGTACGGCGTTTTGGTGGACACCACCACCGCATGACAGCCGCTGAACTCCGGCACGGCCACGTCGACGATGGGCACACCCTTGGCACGCAGGGCCTCCTTCACGCTGGAGGCCACCTCCAGCACCCACATCATGGCGTCGTCCACCGGCACGCCAAGGCAGGTGGCCGGCAGGATGGGATCGCTGCGGAAGGTGAGCGCCGACAGGCGAAACACCGGCCGCGGATTGGTGCCGGACACCACGTACCCCGGGTACTCGCCGAACGGGCCCTCCTCCCGATCGTCGCCGGGGCTGACCGTGCCCTCCAGCACGATCTCCGCATTGGCGGGCACGTACAGGTCCACGGTCTTGCACTTGACCAGCTTGACCGGCTCGCCGCGGATACCACCGACAACCTCCACCTCGGATACCCCCGGCGGCACGCTGGACGAGGCCACGATGTTGTGCATGGGATCACCGCCGAAGAACATGGCGTACTCCATGACCTTGTCCTCGGCGCGGTACTTCTTGAGGATCTGGCCGCCCTGGTTAAGGGGGCCCAGCCACAGGCCGGTGCTCCGCCGGTCGTGCTTCATGCCGCGGTAGGTGCCCCAGTTCACCCACTCGGAATCGAAGTCCTTGCACACGCCGATGTTGAGCGTGCCGACGTAGGGCCCGCCGTCCTGCGGGTGCAGCCTGGCGATCGGCAGCAGGTCCAGATTCACCTCGTCGCCCAGCAGCACGTGCTCCTGGCAGCTACCGGACGACACGATCTCCGGCTTGATGCGCTTGCCGTGCAGGCCGTCGGCGAAGACATCGGTCACCACCGAGTGCGGCGTGTCCGGCGCCAGGCCGAATGCGACGGCAATGCGCTCCTTGGTGGCGAAGGGGCCACCCAGCAGCGTCGCGCCCTTCATGGCGCCCTTGCAGTTGGTGAACCACTGCGCCGGGGACAGGCGCTCGTTGGCCAGGCGCATGATGGCGCCGGCTTCGGTCTGTGGGTCGATTTCGTCATCGATGCGCACCAGGTGGCCGGTGCGTTCGAGCTCGTGCAGCCAGGCCCGAAAATCCATCAGGCCGCTGTGGGTCACACGTTGCGTGGTCTGGTCCATGGTTCTCCTCCGGACAGGTGTTGGTTATCGACATCCGTCCATGGACACAACGGTGACGGGGTGCGCCACCAGCCCGCGCTGGGCCGAGCGGATGGTTATAGACCTGCACACGGCCGCGTGCAAGGCGAAGGCAAAGCCTGCTAGATTTGGCGGCGCGTTGAACATACCGATCGTTCGGTAAACACCCGCAACGCCAAACAAGTCACCATCCGAGGAACACCATGGCGAGTTATCAAACGGTCCTGCTGGACATCCGGGACAGCGCCGCTTACGTCACCTTCAACCGGCCCGAGAAGCGCAACTGCATGAGCCCCACCCTGCACGCGGAAATGTGCAAGGTGCTGGACGAGATCGACCAGGCGCGCTGCAAGGTCATCGTCATCACCGGCGCCGGTGACGCGTTCTGCGCGGGCATGGACCTGGAAGGCTGCTTCCTGGAGCCGTTCGACAAGCCCGAGCTGATGGCCGAGATCAACACCAACGCGTTTGGCTGGTTCACGCGCCTGAAGAACCATCCGGCGGTCACCATCGGCAAGGTCAACGGCTGGTGCTTCGGCGGCGGCATGGCGCTGGCCGGCGTGCTGGACATCGTGCTGGCGGCGGAGGAATCCACCTGGGGCCTGTCCGAGGTCAACTTCGGCATTTTCCCCGGCGGCGGCACCACCTGGGCCTATGCCAACAACATGCCCTCCCGCAAGAAGGCCCTGTACTACGCGCTGACCGGCGAGACCTTCACCGGCAAGCAGGCCGAGGAAATGGGCTATGCCACGCGCGCGCTGCCGCTGGCGCAGCTCGATGCCGAGACCGACCGCGTGGTTAAGATGCTCAGCCGCCTGGGCCGCACCGTGCTGGCCAAGACCAAGGAGGTCTACGAGAAGGTGCGCTGGATGGATTTCGAGCCCGCCATCGACTACGAGATGGCCAAGCTGTGGGAACTGTCGCGCGAGACCAACGACGACTGGGTACGCACCGCCCTGGCCTCGTTCAAGCGGCGCGAGTTCAAGCCCGGCACGCAGTCCTACACCCTGACACGGGACGTCTGAACCGCGCAGGGGGCATGGACGCCCCCATCGATCGGATAATGGGCACTTCCCGATTCACAGCCGGATGTGCCCGTCATGCCCAATTCCGCTCTCACACCGTTCACCTGGGGCCACGCCAACCAGGGCGGCCAGCACGACTGGCCATTCCTGATGGCGCTCGATCAAGGTTTCTTTGCCGACGAGGGCATCGACCTCACCGTCCGGGTGATTCCGGGCGGTGATGCGCTGGCCAAGGCCATGGGCCGTGGCGAAATCGACCTCGGCCGCATGGGTACGCCGCCCTTCCTGCAGGCGGTGACCAACGGCAGCTTCCCGGACGGGCGTGTCGTCGCCAGCAGCGTCATCGGCAATCTCGACCATTTCCTGCTGGTGGTGCGACCGGACATCACCGATGTGCGGCAACTGCGCGGCCACACCGTCGGCGTCCTGTCCAGGGGCAGTTGCGACGGTCACCTGATGCGCATGCTGCTGGCCCGCGCCGGGCTCGACCCGGAACACGACGTGCGCTACCAGGAACTGTGGAGCGAGTACGAATCGCTGGACGCCATGGCCGACGGCAGCGTGTCGGCGCAGCTGATGGTCGAGCCGCTGGTGGCGCAGGGCGAGGCCGCCGGCGTGCTGCGCCTGGTGGGACCGGCCAGCGAGGCCGAGCCGCACTTCCAGTGGGGCCTGCTGGTGGCGCGCGCGGCGTTCGTGGAACAGCAGCCCGAACTGCTGACTCGCCTGCTGCGCGCATACCTGCGCGGCGTGGCGCACTGCCTGGCGGAGCCGGCCGCGCTGCGCGCCCTGCTGCTGTCACGCGCGGACAACACCCTGTCGGCGGCCGAGCTGGAGCGCGCCTTCGAGCGCACGCTACCGGTATGGAACCGCACGGGTGCCATCGACCTGCCCGGCCTGCGCCGCGCGGCGCAGGTCATGCACGACATCGGCAGCATCCCCGCGCCGCTCGACGTCGACCCGCTGGTGGACCTGCGCGGCCTGCCGGGCGAAGGCCAGGGACAAGGCTGAAAACGCCGCCCCTGGCCGTGTTCAGCTCACAGCGGCGCGGTACATGCCCGCGCCGGGCGCCGTGAATCCGGCACCGTGTGCCCGGTCCCGTCCCGAACGGGAAGCGCCGAATCAATCGGCGCTTCGCTAGAAATCCACCTGCAACTGCGTGATGAACCCGCCGTAGTCGACGCCTTCATCGGCGTCGAACCAGGCATATTCGTTCAGCAGGCGGATGTTCGGATTGAAGATATAGGTCGCCATCAACTGGAACACCTGCCCACGATCCATGCCGCGGGCCAGTTCATCCGCCGAGTTACCGGTCAGGATGCGCATGAAGCGCGTGCGCGACGGGTGTTCGTTGTCGACCTGCTGGTATTGCAGGCCAAGCCCCCAGTGCCGGCCACCGGCCAACGGAAAACTGCGGGTGACGCCGGCAGCCCACGCGCGCGAGTGCAGGCGCCGGTCAAGGCCGCCATCGGTGTCCATCAGCAGGTCGTCCGTGCCCTCGGACACGAACCGGGTCCAGCTGGCCCAGCCGAACCAGCGGTGGGCATGCCATTCGCCCATCAGCTGCCACCATTGATTGTCGAGCGTCACCGAATGGCCGAGCAGGCTGTTCTGCACGCGGGCGTCCAGGTTGCCGCTGTCGCGTGACCAGGAATAGCCGGCGCCGATCAGGTAGCGGAACGGCAGGTCGCGAATCTCGTATTCGTCCTCCACCGGCATGCCAAGCGGCGTCAGTGCCGCCACCACCGCATACAGCAGGTCATTGTTGTCGTTGTTGGTGCCCACGTCCGGGCCGTTGAACACACCAAGGCCGTACTGCAGGCGGTCGCCGAAGGCGCCGTCGGTGAGCGTCTCGGGCGCACCGAACTTGCCGCGCTCGATGCTGAGGCCACGCCCCCGCCCGGCGGTGCCCGGCGCCAGGAACTCCGGAAACTTCCGCTCCACACTGGCGGAAAGCTGCGGCGCCCGGCCGTAGCCCGGGATGAACTGCTGGCCGACGATGATGTCCCCCAGCGAATCGGCGAAGCCGTTGTAGCGGATCCACACGTCCAACAGCGAATCGGCATTGGCCAGGGCCGGCGTTTCGTTGGCCGCCTCGTACTGGAGATAGGCATAGAAACGGTCGTTCAGCGCCCCGCGAAAGCCGATGCGGGCGCGGCGAAACGTGAACGATGCGGTCCCGTCCAGCCCGTCACCGGCCGGCACGTAGGTGTAACGCGGCTGCAGGCGACCCCACACCCGCAGTGCCTGGGGCGGCTTCGGCAGGGCTGCCGAGACGCTTTGTGCCGGCGCCTGGGCCTGGCTTGGCGTTTCCGGGTGTGGGTCGGCGGCGGCCTGGGCACGCTCGGCCTCGCGCGCCTTCAGCTTGATGTCATGCACATCCTGCGCTGTCAGCAGCCCCTTGCGCTCAAGCGCATTCAACACCTCATCCACGTACGCATCGCCGGCGGCGGCTACCGCGGCCACCGGGGCTACCAGCAGCGCGACGGTCAGAAAGATTATTCGTTGCATTCTCGTGTCCCTGCACAGTCACAGACCGTCGCCAGCGCCGGCGACGGCACAGTCATTGCGTCCTTGGTTCAAGAAAAAACCGGCATCCGGCGCGGTTTGGGTATGACGTCCGGCGTGGGTGCCTCGGGCACCCACCCGGAACGGCGGGCTACCAGTGCGGTGGGCGCTTGGCCAGGAAGGCGTCGATGCCCTCCGCGGCCTCGGCCATGAGCAGGTTGCGCGCCATCACGGCGCCCATGTCGGCATAGGCTGCGGCTTCGTCCAGGCCAAGCTGGGCCTGCACCGCCGCCTTGCCGAGCGTGAGTACAGCCGGTGGCCGGCTGGCGATCTGCGAAGCCAGTTCACGTGTGTGGGTTTCAAGGTCGCCCGTTGGCACCACACTGTTGACCAGGCCGATACGCTGCGCGGTCTCGGCATCGATCACGTCACCGGTCAGCAACATCTGCATCGCGTGCTTGTACGCCACGTTGCGGGTGAGCGCGACCGCCGGCGTGCTGCAGAACAGGCCGATGTTCACCCCCGGAGTCGCAAAGCGGGCATGGTCACACGCAATCGCCAGGTCGCAACTGGCCACCAGTTGACAGCCGGCCGCCGTCGCCACGCCATGCACCTGGGCGATCACCGGGTGCGGGAAACGCCGCAACGCCAACATGACCTCACCGCACAGCTCGAACAACCCGCGGGCCGCCTCCTCATCCGGCAGCGCGCGCAACTCCCTCAGGTCGTGCCCGGCACAAAACGCCGGCCCGGTGCCGGCCACGATCAACACCCTCACCGCCGGATCGGCCGCCAGATCGGCCAGGGTGGACTTCAGCGTCCGCAGCAGGGCTTCGGACAGGGCATTGCGCTGGCCTGGACGATTCAGCGTGACACACACCACGCCATTGGCCTCATGTGCGACCAGCAATACCGGTTCAGCCGGTCTTGAATCGTTCATGACAGCCCTCCTCCCCAACATGCCGCGCCGTGAGCGTGGCGCGGCACAATAGTTTACCTCCGCCGCCACCGCGAAGTTGTCTGCATGACGCTCAACGAACTGCGCTATCTGGTTGCCGTGGCTCACGAACGGCATTTCGGCCGCGCCGCAGAGCGCTGCTTCGTGAGCCAGCCGACGCTGTCAGTCGCCATCCGCAAGCTCGAGGACAGCTTGGGCGTGCGCCTGTTCGAACGCCTGCCAGGACACATTCAGCCGACGCCGGTCGGCGAGCAGATCGCCGAGCAGGCCCGCCGGGTACTCGCGGACGTGGAAACCATTCGCGCGCTGGCCGCCAACGCCAAGGATCCCCTGACCGGCTCCTTTCGGCTGGGGGTCATCTTCTCGGTTGGCCCCTACCTGTTGCCGCGCCTGATCCCACGGCTGGCACAGTTGGCGCCGCGCATGCCGCTGATCATCGAAGAGAACTATACGGATGAGCTCGGCGCCCGCCTGCAACGTGGCGAACTGGACGCGGTGGTGCTGTCACTGCCGTACAAGGCGCCTGACATCGAGGTGGTGTCTTGCTATCGCGAGGAGTTCGTGGTCGTCCTGCCGCTCGGTCACCCGTGGACGCGCCAGGCCAGCATCGGTCCGGCGCAGCTGGCCGACGAGAACGTGCTGCTGCTCGGACCCAGACACTGCTTTCGTGACCAGGTGCTGGCACTGTGCCCGACGCTTTCGCACAAGGCGGGCCAGCGGCTCGAAGGCGGATCGCTGGAAACCATTCGCTACATGGTCGCCAGCGGCGCCGGCATCAGCGTGCTGCCGGTCGGAGCGCTCGGCGAGTCACCGCGCGACCGCGCGCTGCTGGCGGTGCGCCCGTTTCGGGGCAGCGCGCCGTATCGACAGGTGGCCCTGGCATCACGCAGCGACTTTTACCGACCACAGGCCGTGGACCTGCTGGCACGCGCCATCGGTGAATGCGCGCCCGCGGCCTCGGGTACCTCGTCGGCTTTGGGCTAGAATCGTCCTGGGCCGGCCATCGATAGATATTGGCTATCAGCGGCATTGGAAAAATCAACTTCCATCCTCCCCGCCGGCCCCGCTACCATCCGAAGCCGTGAGGCTGTCGCCGTTGCCGGCGGCAGCCAAGCGGATCATCAACTGCAGGAGGTCATTACATGGCTACGTTGAAGGGCAGCAAGACCGAGGACAACTTGAAGGCGGCATTTGCCGGCGAGTCCCAGGCCAACCGTCGTTACCTGTACTTCGCCAACAAGGCGGACGTGGAAGGCTACAACGACGTCTCCACCGTGTTCCGTTCCACCGCCGAGGGTGAGACCGGTCACGCCCACGGCCACCTGGAGTACCTGGAAGCCGTCGGCGACCCGGCCACCGGCCTGCCGATCGGCGGCACCGCCGAGAACCTGAAGGCGGCCATCGCCGGCGAGACGCACGAGTACAGCGACATGTACCCGGGCATGGCCAAGACGGCGCGCGACGAAGGCTTCTCCGAGATCGCCGACTGGTTCGAGACCCTGGCCAAGGCGGAGCGTTCGCACGCCAACCGCTTCCAGAAGGCTCTGGATACCCTGGGCGCCTGATCCCAGGGCGGCAGCGGGGACCGGCGACGGTCCCCGCCACCGCTACCCGATGCGCGGTGCAACGCCGCGTCGCCTTGCCGCAAGGCCGCGGTATGCCACCCGGGCACCGTGCGTTCCCCCTACCTTCCGCCGCCTCAGCCTGTACAGCAGGAGCAACCGTCATGGCCGATTCCGCATCCCGTTCACCGATCCGCGAGGGCAGCCTGGAAGCGCCGACCCGGCACGCCATCGAATGGCAGACCGCCGAGTACTACGACGAGAACGCCCTGTTTAAGGAACTGGAGCGGGTCTACGACATCTGCCACGGCTGCCGCCGCTGCGTGAGCCTGTGCCACGCCTTCCCGACCCTGTTCGACCTGGTCGATGAATCGTCCACCATGGAAGTGGACGGCGTCGCCAAGGATGACTACTGGAAGGTCGTCGACCAGTGCTACCTGTGCGACCTGTGCTACATGACCAAGTGTCCCTACGTGCCGCCGCACGAGTGGAACGTCGACTTTCCGCATCTGATGCTGCGCGCCAAGGCGGTCAAGTTCAAAACCAAGGGCGCGTCGTTCCGTGACCGCTTCCTGACCTCCACCGACCTCACCGGAAAACTGGCCGGCATTCCCGTGGTCACCGAGTCGGTCAACGCCGTCAACCGCCTGAAACCGGCCCGTCAGGCCATGGAAAAGGTGATGGGCATCCACGCCGACGCCGTGCTGCCGCCGTTCACCACCAAGCCCCTGAAGCGGCGTTTCGCCGATCAGGCCAGCGTCAATGCCACCCTGACGCCCACCGCCGGCGCCACCACCACCGGCAAGGTCCTGCTGTTCGGCACCTGCTACGGCCACAGCCAGATGCCGGAACTGGGCGAGGACCTGGCGGCCATCTTCCGTCACAACGGCCTGCCGGTGACGCTGGCCGACGACAGCCGCTGCTGCGGCATGCCCAAACTGGAGCTTGGCGACCTCGATTCGGTCAACGCGCTCAAGGAACACAACCTGCCGGCGCTGGCGGCCTATGTGGACCAGGGCTACGACATCGTGGCGCCGGTGCCCTCCTGCGTGCTGATGTTCAAGCAGGAGCTGCGCTTGATGTTCCCGGACGACGCCGACGTGCAGAAGGTGGCCGCCCGGGTCTACGACCCGTTCGAATACCTGATCGCCCGCCACAAGGACGGCCTGCTCAAGACCGACTTCCAGCAGTCGCTGGGCAAGATTGCCTACCACCCGCCGTGCCACCTGCGGGTGCAGAACATCGGCCTCAAGACACGCGAGGTCTTTCAGCTGGTGCCGGACACCGAGGTGGTGGCCATCGAGCGCTGCGCCGGCCACGACGGCACCTACGGCGTCAAGCGCGAGACCCACGAGCTTTCCATGAAGATCGGCAGACCCGTATTCAACCGCGTGCGCGAGGCCGATCCCACCCACTACGCCAGCGACTGCCCGATCGCCTGCAAGCACATCGAGCACGGCGTCGACAGCGGCAAGCCCTCCGAGCACCCGCTGCAGTTGCTGCGCCTTGCCTACGGAATCTGAACCATGCAGAAACTGAGCCGCAACGACCTGTATTCCCTCGAACAGTACGCCGAGCAACGGCCGGCGTTCCGTGCCCGCGTCATCGAGCACAAGAAAAACCGCCACGTGCAGCTGGGACCGCACGCCACGATGGCCTTCGAGGACCGGCTGACCATCCAGTACCAGATCCAGGAGATGCTGCGCATCGAGCGTATCTTCGAGGCACGCGGCATTCAGGAGGAGCTGGACGCCTACAATCCGCTGATTCCCGACGGCCGCAACCTCAAGGCAACGTTCATGATCGAGTTCGAGGACGAGGCCGAACGCCGGCGGGCGCTGGCCGGCTTGATCGGCGTCGAGGACCGGGTCTGGCTGTGCGTGGCCGAACACGAGCGCGTATACGCCATCGCCGACGAGGACATGGATCGCGAGGACGAGGACAAGACCGCGTCCGTGCATTTCCTGCGCTTCGAGTTCACGCCGGACATGATCGCGGCGCTGAAGTCCGGCGCGGAACTCGGCGCCGGCATCGACCACCCCAACATGACCGTCACCCTGGAACCGCTGCCGCCGGCCACGCGCCAGGCTCTGGCGGCGGATCTGGACGGCTGACGCCGGCCTCATGGAGTACCGTCCGCTTGGCCGGACCGGTCTCACTGTCTCGGCGGTGGGGCTGGGCGGCAACGTGTTCGGGCCACCACGCCAGGCGCTTGCCTCCAGCATCGCCAC
>DQBD01000102.1:13051-14396 GCA_003526065.1 Gammaproteobacteria bacterium
GAGTATCTGGGCAAGGCACTGGCCGGACGCCGCCACGAGGTGATCCTGGCCAGCAAGTGCCATCTGATGAACCTGGCCGCCGGCGAGAGCGTGGCCGGGCGCATCCGCAGCCACTGCGAGACCAGCCTGCGCCGCCTGGATACCGACTACCTGGACCTGCTGCAACTGCATTTCGCGGCGCCGCAGGTGCCGGCAGCGGAAATCCTCGACGCCTTCGCCCCCCTGGTGCGCGAGGGCAAGGTGCGGCACATCGGCCAGTGCAACTACGCCGCCTGGCGTCACGCGCAGACCAACGCCGAGGCGGATCGGCTGGATCTGCCCGGGTTCGCCACCGCCCAGCATCAGTGCAGCCTGCTGGTGCGCGGCGCTCAGCTCGAGCTGTTGCCGTTCTGCACCGCCAACGACATCGGCTTTCTGCCGTATTTCCCGCTCGCCGCCGGACTGCTGACCGGCAAGTACCAGCCAGGCACGGCACCGCCGCCAGGCAGCCGCGGCGCCGCCGGCAGCCCCACTGTCAGCCGCCTGCGCACACCCCAGGCCGAGCGCACGCTGAGCGCGCTGACGGATTTCGCCGCCGCCCGTGGCCACGGCCTGCTGGAACTCGCCTTCGCCTGGCTGCTGGCGCAGCCGGCGGTCAGCAGCGTCATCGCCGGCGCCATGAACACGGCCCAGCTCGAGTCGAACATCGCCGCCGGGCAGTGGCGCCTGGGCACCGACGAGGTCGCTGAACTCGACACGCTGCTCGGCCCGGTATCGCCGCACTGGCAAAGCGAGCCGGACCTGACCTACTTTCGCTGACCTGCGTCACCCCGCCGCCCCACCGGCGCGCCACGGCGCCCGGAAGCGCGCCGCCGGCAAGGTATGATGTCGCCCGCCCGGCGCCGCTGCGCCACGGTCGCAAGGAAGAACACATGCTCTACTGGCACTGGCTGGCGCTCGGCCTGGCGCTGCTCATGGCCGAGATGTTCCTGGCCAGCTTCTTCGTGTTCTGGTTTGGGCTCGGCGCGCTGCTGGTCGGCCTGCTGACCTGGCTTCAGCCCGACATCGGTCTGCCGGCGCAGCTGCTGGCCTGGACCGTGTCATCAGGGCTGTTCACTGGCCTTTGGTTCCGTTTCCTGCGCCCGCGCATGGCCGATCGCACCCGCGCCGGCAACGCCCGCGCGGCGGCCATCGGCGAGATCGGTCGCGTGCTGCGCACCCCGGAAGGCGAACGCCGCGGCGTGGTCCGCTTCACAACCCCCCTGCTCGGCGACGACGAGTGGGATTTCATCTGCGACGACCCGCTGGCCATCGGCGACCGGGTGGCGGTGAAGGAGTTTTCCGGCAACACGCTGATCGTCGAAAA
>DQBD01000102.1:14640-18125 GCA_003526065.1 Gammaproteobacteria bacterium
CGCGCCTGAAAACGCGCCGGCCCGCCGATCGTTTCATCCCCACTCTTTCAAGGACTCCCGACATGCCCGGACTCATCATTACCCTGTTCCTGCTGGCGCTGGTGGTGGTCACCATCGGCCTTGGCGTGCGCATCGTGCCGCAGGGCAGCAAGCACGTGGTGCAGCGCCTCGGCAAGTACCACACCACGCTCAATCCGGGCCTGAACCTGATCATTCCGTATGTCGACACGGTGGCCTACAAGGTGACCACCAAGGACATCGTGATGGACGTGCCGTCACAGGAAGTCATCACCCGCGACAACGCGGTGATCATTGCCAACGCCATCGCCTACATCAACATCGTGTCGCCGGAAAAGGCGGTGTACGGCGTCGAGAACTACATCCTGGCCATCCAGAACCTGGTGCAGACCTCGCTGCGTTCCATCGTCGGCGAAATGGATCTGGACGATGCGCTGTCCTCGCGCGAGCAGATCAAGGCCAAGCTCAAGGCAGGCATCTCCGACGACATCGCCGACTGGGGCATCACGCTCAAGACGGTGGAGATTCAGGACATCAAGCCTTCGTCCACCATGCAGCACGCCATGGAAGAACAGGCCGCCGCCGAGCGCGCGCGCCGGGCCACCGTGACGCGCGCCGACGGCGAGAAGGCCGCCGCCATTCTGGAGGCCGAAGGCCGGCTGGAAGCCTCGCGGCGGGACGCCGAGGCGCATGTGGTGCTGGCCGAGGCCAGCCAGACCGCCATCCGCAAGGTGGCCGAGGCCACGCAGGCGGGCGAATTGCCGGTGGTCTACCTGCTCGGCGAGAAGTACATCGAGGCCATGCGCGAAATCGCCCAGAGCCAGAACGGCAAGCTGGTGGTGCTGCCGGCCGATCTGCCCGCCGCCGTGCGCGGCATCATGGGCAGCCTCGGCCCGGCGGCACGCTGACCCGCGTTTACGTCCTGAGCTGTCGGCCTCAGGCCGGCAGCTCGGCGGTCAGGTGCGGCTGGATGGTGTCCAGCAGTGCCCGCTGCACGCGCAGCCCGCCACCGACCACGTTGCCGGTTTCCATGTATCGCTGGCCGCCGCGGATGTCGGCCACGGCGCCGCCGGCTTCCTGAATCAGCAGCACGCCGGCGGCGATGTCCCACGGCTGCAGGCCCAGCTCCCAGAAGCCATCGAACCGGCCGGCGGCAACATAGGCCAGGTCGAGCGCCGCGGAACCGGCGCGGCGAATGGCACACCCGGTTTGCGACACCGCCTTGAAGGTCTCGGTGTAGGTGTCCAGGTGCTGGTTGGACTTGAACGGAAAGCCGGTGCCGAGCACCGTGCCGGCCAGCTTGGTGGCCTGGCTCACGCGCAGGCGCCGATCGTCCAGCCGCGCGCCCTTGCCGCGCTCGGCCACGAACAGCTCGTTGCGGTTGGGGTCGTAGACCACGCCGATTTCCAGCCGCCCCTTGATCTGCAGCGCGATCGACACCGAGTACCACGGCAAGCCGTGAAGGTAGTTGGTGGTGCCGTCGAGCGGATCGATGATCCAGCGCGCGCCATGACTGCCGACGTCGCCCTGCGCACCGCCCTCCTCGCCCAGAACCGCGTGATCCGGGTAGGCCCGGCGGATGATCTCGACGATGCGTCGCTCGGCCTCGCGATCGGCTTCGCTCACGAAGTCGTTCGGACCCTTGCGCTCGACGCGCAGCTCGTGCAGGCGTTCGCCGGTGCGAAGCAGGAAATCGCCGGCGGCGCGGGCTGCGCGCACGGCTATGGTGCTCAATGGGGACATGAAAATAACTCGCTGTGGCAGGGGCCACCAGCCGCAGCAGCGGCGGCGGGCGGGAATTTTAACGCCTGCGGCGGGCCAACTCGCGGCCACCGTGCCGAGCCACGGACCGCGAGCGGGCTAAAATTCGTGCCATGAACGCCTTGTCTCACGTACGCATCGTGCTGGTGGGTACCACCCATCCCGGCAATATCGGCGCGGTTGCGCGCGCCATGCTCAACATGACCCTGCAGCGGTTGTACCTGGTGCAGCCGAAGTTCTTTCCGCACGAGGACGCCACCGCCCGTGCCGCCGGCGCCGACAGCCTGCTCACGCAGGCGGTGGTGTGCGACGATCTGGCCGCCGCAGTCGCCGACTGCACGCTGGTCATCGGCGCCAGCGCGCGGGCCCGCAGCATCGAACTGCCGCCGCTGGACCCGCCCGCCTGCGCCGAGCGTGTGCTGGACCATGCCGGTCGCGGCGACGTCGCGCTGGTGTTCGGCCCGGAACATTCGGGACTGAGCAACGCCGACCTGGACCTGTGCCAGCAGCGGGTATTCATCCCCAGCAACCCGGAGTTCGCCTCCCTGAACCTGGCGGCCGCCGTGCAGGTGCTGGCCTACGAGCTGTACCGTCACGTCGACCGCCCGGCCCCGGCCACCGAGCCGGCCAGCCCACCGGCCACCCGCGAGCAGGTGGAGCACCTGTTCACCCACCTGGAACAGGTGCTCGAGCAACTGCGCTTCTTGCGCATGAGCAACCCCGAGCGCGGCATGCGGCGCCTGCGCGCGCTTGTCAACCGGGCGGCCCCGGACCAGAATGAAGTGCAGATTCTGCGCGGCATTCTCAGTGCCACCGAGCACGCCCTTGCCGCCGCCGAAGCCAAGGCCAATCCCGATGCTTGACCGTCTTCGCGAAGACATCGACTGCGTTTTCGCCCGCGATCCGGCGGCGCGCAACCGCTTCGAGGTCGCCACCACCTACCCCGGACTGCATGCGCTGTGGCTGCACCGCCTGGCGCATTGGCTGTGGGCTCGCCGGCTGCGCTGGCCGGCGCGGGTGGTCAGTTACCTGTCACGCTTTCTGACCGGCATCGAGATTCATCCGGGCGCTCGCATCGGTCGGCGCTTCTTCATCGATCACGGCATGGGTGTGGTGATCGGCGAAACCGCCGAGATCGGCGACGACTGCACGCTCTACCACGGCGTGACCCTGGGCGGCACCACCTGGGAGAAGGGCAAGCGTCATCCAACCCTGGAAGACGACGTGGTGGTCGGCGCCGGCGCCAAGATCCTCGGCCCGATCACCATGGGCAAGGGTGCGCGCGTGGGCAGCAACTCGGTGGTGGTCAAGGACGTGCCCGCCGGTTCCACCGTGGTGGGCATTCCAGGCCGGGTGGTCGGCGCCGATGCCGAGCGCCGGCGCGAGACCGCCGCCCGCATCGGTTTTGCTGCCTATGGTCTGCGCGGCGACCTGCCGGATCCGGTCGGGCGCTCACTGGACTCGGTGCTCGATCACGTCGAGGCCATCGAGGAACGCATGGCCAAGCTCATGGCTGCGTTGCAGGAGCTTGGCGTCTCAACCGACACGGATGACGCAGCCGCCGCGGCACACGCCCGGCGCGACGATACCAAGGCTTGATCGCCCCGCAGCCATGAGCTTGGCCATGCGTTCCTCGATGGCCTCGACGTGATCGAGCACCGAGTCCAGTGAGCGCCCGACCGGGTCCGGCAGGTCGCCGCGCAGAC
>DQBD01000101.1 GCA_003526065.1 Gammaproteobacteria bacterium
CGGTGACGTCGATGCCTTCGGCCTTCGCCTTCTCGACGCCGGGCGCGACCTGCTGCGTGTCCTCTTCGCCGTAGGCGTGGGCGTTCAGTCCGGCCACGACGATGCGCGGGTTGGGAATGCCCCAGCGGGTGAAGTCGTCGTGAATGGTGCGAAGCGCCTTGTAGACGAGGTCCGGCGAGATGATGTCGCACACCTGGCGCAGCGGGATGTGGTCGGTCAGGTGCACCACGCGCAGCGGGCCGGTGATCAGGAACAGGTAGGTCTTGCCGACCTCGACGCCGACCACCGCATCGAACTTGTCGGCCATCTTCAGGGCGTCGGTGTTGATCGGCCCCATGATGGTGGCCTGCACCTTGCCGGCCAGGGCCAGTTCGTCCATTTCCTTCAGCCAGGCGGCGCTGGCGTGGCCGCACTCGGCGTTGGCCTTGCCCAGGGTGATGTACTTCGGATCGAGCTGGCCGGTGTCGTAGACGTCGATCACCTTCGGGTCGAGGCCGACGCCCTCGACGTCCGTCACGCGGCGCACGGTGACGTCGTACTTGAGCATGTCCACCGTCTGCTGCACCGATTCCACCGAGCCGACCACCAGGGGCCGGCACAGGGCGTGGATGTCATCCAGCACCAGGGACTTGACCACGACTTCCGGGCCAATGCCGCAGGGGTCGCCGATCATGGTGGCGACGATGGGTTTGTTGTGCATGTGACGTGTCTCCTCGCATGCGCCGGGGCGCCGCAGACGGCGTGGGGCGTTTAGGGTGTGGGTATCCGCGCAGGGCGGTGCCGGGCCGTTGCGGCCGGCACCGGGGGTGTCGTTCAGTCGTTACGGACCAGCGCCTGTTTCAGGAACAGGCCCTTCAGATCGTAATCGACCTTGTTGTCCACCAGGGTGGCTACCCGGTTCAGGGTGCACACCAGGTTGAATTTCTGGCCGTGGATCATGTAGCCGTCGGCCGGCATCAGGCTGTGCGGATTCTGGTTCCGGTCACGGTAGTAGTCGATCTCCAGCACGCCCTTGATGGACAGGCCCATGGCCTCGGCCGACAGCATCAGCTGGCGGGCGCGTTCTTCGCCCTCGAAACCGAGGTACTCGACCAGTCGCGCCGGGTAGGCGATGGCGTTGATGAAGCGCGACTGCTGCCAACGCAGGGCCGCCACCACGCCATTGGCTTCCATGAGGTCTTGCAGTTTTAGAGGTTGTGACATGACGCGTGTGTTCTCCGCACGTGGTGTTCGAGCCGGATGCTCGAACGATGAGCTTGTTTTCCTTGCGAATGGTAGTTCAGCGACGCCGCACTCGGCCACCGGACGTCTGTAAAGTTAACCCGCCCAAACGATCGTTATGGTCTAATTGCGCTCCCGCCGCCGGGCGGGGTTTCATCATTAACAGCGCCTGAAGGGGGCCTCCCATGTCTTACGAGTGCATCAATCTGACGATTGACGGCGATGTCGCCACCATCCAGTTCAATCGGCCCGAAAAGAAAAACTGCATGAGCCCGACCCTGCACAACAACGTGCGCAACGCGCTGGTCGAGGTCGAGAAAGCGCGCGTCAAGGTTTTGGTGATCACGGGCGTCAAGGATGCGTTCTGTGCCGGCATGGACCTCGAGCAGTGTTTCTTCGAGCCGTTCGACGATCCCGAGCGCATGGCCGCCATCAACGATGACGTGTTCACCTGGTTCAAGCACCTGAAGAATTTCCCGGCGGTGACCATCGCCAAGGTCAACGGCTGGTGCTTCGGCGGCGGCATGGAACTGGCCGGTATCTGCGACATCGCCATCGTCGCCGACGAGTCGGTATGGGGCTTGTCCGAGGTCAACTTCGGCATCTTCCCCGGCGGCGGCACCACCTGGGCCTATGCGCACAACATGCCGGCGCGCAAGAAGGCGCTGTACTACGGCCTGACCGGCGAGACCTTCACCGGCAAGCAGGCCGAGGAAATGGGCTACGCCAGCAAGTCGGTGCCGTTGGCGGAACTGGACGCCGAGACCGACCGCGTGGTGAAGATGCTCAGCCGCCTGGGTCGCACCGTGCTGCGCAAGACCAAGGAAGTCTACGAGAAGGTCAAGTGGATGGACTTCGAGCCGGCCATCGACTACGAGATGGCGAAGCTGTGGGAACTGTCGCGCGAGACCAACGACGACTGGATCCGCACCGCCCTGGCCTCGTTCAAGCGGCGCGAATTCAAGCCCGGCACGCAGTCCTACAAACTTACCAAGGACGTCTGAGCCATGGACTTCGAACTGAGCCAGGATCAGCGCATGCTGGTCGATCTGTGCGAGAAGATCGCCCAGCAGTTCGAAGACAGCTACTGGCAGAAAATCGACGAGGAGTACGGCTTCCCGCGGGAGTTCTGGAGCACCCTGGTCGACCAGGGCATCCTGGGCATCACGGTGCCGGAGGAGTACGGCGGCAGCGGGCTGGGCATGGTCGAGATGTGCCTGGCCGCCGAGGCGCTGTCGAGCAACGGCGGCGACTGCGGCGGCATGTTCGTGGGCGGGCCGGTGTTCGGCGGTTGCCTGATCAATGGCGCCGGCACCCCCGAGCAGAAGGCCAAGTACCTGCCGGGCATCGTCCAGGGCGAATTGTGGGCCGGTGGTTTCACGGAGCCGAATTCCGGCTCCAACATCACCACCATTCGCACCGAGGCGCGCAAGGAAGGTGAGCACTATCTGGTCAAGGGCCAGAAGATGTACATCTCCAACATCAAGGTGGCCAGCCATATCGGCATCATGTGCCGTACCGCGCCGTACGACCCGGCGCGGCGCACCGAGGGCGTGTCGCTGCTGGTCGGCGACCTGCCGGGGGACGGTCTGGAGGCGCGTCCGCTCAAGAAGATGGGTAGCCACTTCATGGACACCAACGCGGTGTTCTTCGACGACTTCAAGGTTCCGCAAGAGAATCTGGTCGGTGCCGAGGGCAAGGGCTGGAAGGCGCTGTACGGCGTCCTCAACCCGGAGCGGCTGGCCATCGCCGCCAGTTGCATCGGTACCGGCAACTACCTGATCCGCAAGGCGGTGCAGTACGCCAGCGAGCGTTCCATCTGGGGCAAGCCGCTGGCCACCCATCAGGGCCTGCAGTTCCCGCTGGCCGAGGCGCGCATCCAGCTGGAATGCGCACGCCTGAAGGTGTACGAAGCCGCCTGGCTGTACGATCAGGGACGCGAGTGCGGCGTGCAGGCCACCACGGCCAAGTACGCGGCGGCGCATGCGTCGCTGTACGCGGCTGATCGCGCCATCCAGACGCTGGGCGGCGCCGGCTACATCAGCGAGTCGGGCATCGAGCGGCATTACCGCAACCTGCGCCTGAACCGCATCGCGCCGGTCACCGACGAGATGACGCTGAACTACATCGCCCAGCACGATCTGGGCATGCCGCGCTCGTATTGAGCCCGGCGCCTGCCGCAATGGCGGGATCGGCGGCGGCTCATGGACGAGCCGCCGATATTTATCGTCAGGACATTTTTTACGCTGCCTTTTTGAGGGGGACGAGATGACACGCGACACCAACCTGCGCGACATGCTGCACCGCGCGGCGAAGTGGTTTCCGAACAACGAGGCGGTGGTCGACGACCTGTACCGCTACACCTATGCGGAGCTCAAGGACCAGGTGCAGCGCATGGCCAAGCTGCTGCACACCCGGGGCGTGCGCAAGGGCGACCGTGTGGCGCTGCTGATGTATCCGTCGGTGCAGCACGTGGTGGCGCTGTTCGGCGCATTTGAACTGGGGGCGGTGCCGAGCGCGCTGCACTTGCGCGAATCCCCCAAGATCCTTGCTGCCGTGCTCGAACGGCTGTCCCCGCGCGTTCTGGTGTATGACGGCGCGCTGGAGGAGCTGGCGGGCGAGCTGCGCCGCGCGGCACCCGTGGTGAGTTCCGCCATTCGGGCCATTTCCGAACTCACTCCGCCCGACAAGCGCGACAGCGGCGACGACCCGGTCATCCCGCGCGACCTCGACCAGTACACGCTCGATTTCGAACCGATGCCCATCTACGGTCACGACACGTCGATGATCGCGCTGTCGTCGGGCACCACCGGTGTGCCCAAGGGCATCATGCACACGCACCGCACGCAGATCGAAAGCGCGCGCGGCGGCGCCTTCGTGTTCGATGCCGACCCGTACGCCTGCATCGTCAACGTGTCCACCACCGCCTTCATCGGCTGGTACAACT
>DQBD01000297.1:0-191 GCA_003526065.1 Gammaproteobacteria bacterium
ACCAGCCCGACAATGATCGAGGTGACCGTGCTCGAGGATTGGATCAGTGCGGTGGCAACGGTACCGACCACCAGCCCGGCAACCGGATTGCTGGCGAAGGCGAACAGCTCCTTGGCCTGATCTCCCGCAGCCAGCTTGAACCCGCCGCCGATCAGCGAGACGGCAACCAGAAGCAGGTAGACCAAACCGGC
>DQBD01000297.1:433-587 GCA_003526065.1 Gammaproteobacteria bacterium
ACCTGCAGCCATTTCAGTCCATTCGGACCGTGGGCGGCCAAGGGTTCGGGATGTTCCGTGGCGTGGGTTGTTGCCGTCATGATTGCAGATCCTGTCGGTAAGGAGGGCTGTCCCGTGCGGACGAACAGCGGATGGCAGGATCACGATAGGAGCG
>DQBD01000297.1:917-1054 GCA_003526065.1 Gammaproteobacteria bacterium
GGTTGAAGGATCGAGCCGGTCTGCGGGCGGCATTTCCAAAAGAATCGGCCGCGAGGACACGCCCCGCGGCCGACAGATGCCGCTTGCGCGGATCAGCGAATGATGTCGTAGCTGTAGTCGGTCTTGGCCGGAACGAT
>DQBD01000297.1:1244-16001 GCA_003526065.1 Gammaproteobacteria bacterium
GGATTACTCCTAGGAGTAATCCGTCTTGGACGGAACGTTCGTGTTCCTGTCGATCTCGTCGAAGATCTTGTCGAGAATCCACACCAGCACGTTCATGGCGCCCTGATAGCCCCACACCGGGTAGCGGTGATGGTGGTGGCGGTCGAACACCGGGAAGCCGATGCGGATCAGTGGCGTGCCGGTGTCGCGCTCCAGGTACTTGCCGTAGGTGTTGCCGATCAGGAAGTCGACCGGTTCGGTGAACAGCAGCGAGCGCATGTGCCACAGATCCTTGCCGGCGTAGGCGTTGCAGCTCTTGCCGAAGGGCGAGCTGTCGAACAGCGCCTGCATCTTCGCGGCCCAGTCCTTGTTGCCGTTGGTGGCCAGGACGTGGGTCGGCTCGGCGCCCAGTTCCAAGAGGAACGCCGCCAGGCCGTAGCACAGGTCGGGATCGCCGTAGATGGCGAACTTCTTGCCGTGGATGTGGGCGTTGGAGTCGGCGATGGCGTCGACCAGCCGGCCGCGTTCCTTGGCCAGCGCTTCGGGGATCGCCTTGCCGGTGAGCTTGGAGATGCCCATCAGGAACTGATCGGTGGCGGCGATGCCGATGGGATGGTTGAACGCCAGCGTTTCCTGACCCTTGTCGGCACAGAAGTCCAGCGTCTTGGTGGTGCAGTATTCCTGCATGGAGACCGTGGCCTTGGCATTCAGCGCCGCGGCAGCGTCGTCCAGCGTGGTGCCGCCGTCGTACATGCGGAACTCGCCGTCGGTGGGCGTATCCCACACGTCGGACGCATCGCACAGCAGGGTGTACTCGACGCCCATGAGATCGAACATCCGCGCGATTTCGCGTTGGTTGCCGACGGTGTAGCCGTCGAAGCCGCCGATGAAGTTGATCTTCTCGTTCGGCGTCCGCTCGGGCACCGGTACGGTGCCGGCCTTGCCGTCCCAGAAGTGCTTGAGCACGCCCAGCAGGGCGTTGTCGTAGCCGGTGATGTGGCTGCCGACGAAGGCCGGGGTGTGGGCGAAGGGCACGTCGAATTCTTCCGGCACCGAGCCCTTTTCCTTGGCGTTTTTGATGAACGCATTGAGGTCGTCACCGATGACCTCGGCCATGCAGGTGGTCGACACCGCGATCATCTTCGGCTGGTACATGGCGTAGGCGTTGGCCAGACCATCGACCATGTTGTTGAGGCCGCCGAACACGGCGGCGTCTTCGGTCATGCTGGAGGACACACAGGAGCTCGGCTCCTTGAAGTGCCGGCTGAAGTGGCTGCGGTAGTACGCCACGCAGCCCTGCGAGCCGTGCACGAACGGCAGCGTGCCCTCGAAGCCGACGGCCACGAAGACCGCCCCCAGCGGCTGGCAGGCCTTGGCCGGGTTTACGGTGAGCGCTTCGCGGGCGAAGTTCTTCTCACGGTATTCCCAGGTCTTGGTCCATTCCCGGGCCTGTTCGAGCTTGTCGGATGGCTCGGGGTTCTCGAACTGTTTCTTGTTCTCGAACATCTCGATGTATTCCGGGCTGCGGAACAGGTTGAAATGGTCGAGCACGTTTTCAGCATTCTGGCTCATGGTGCTACTCCTGCTGGAATCGGTAGGGTGGGCAGGGCGGCCCGGCCCACCAGTCAATCAATCGGGTACGCCGCCCACCCTCCGTGTGCCGATCAGGCAGCCTTCCACGGCGCCTGCGTCAGCGACCACACCGGGTTGTTGATGGCCATGTCCATGTCGCGGGCGAAGATGGCGAAGCCGTCATAGCCGTGATACGGACCGGAATAGTCCCAGGAGTGCATCTGCCGGAACGGGAAGCCCATTTTCTGGAAGACGTACTTTTCCTTGATGCCCGAGGCCACCAGATCCGGCTGCAGCGCATCGACGAATTGCTCGAACTCGTAGCCGGTCACGTCGTCGTAGATCAGCGTGCCGTCCTTCACATAGTGGGTGGTGCGCTGGTAGTCGTCGTTGTGGCCGAACTCGTAGCCGGTGCCGATGACCTCCATGCCGAGATCCTCATAGGCGCCGATGACGTGCCGCGGGCGCAGACCGCCGACGAACAGCATCACCTTCTTGCCTTCCAGGCGCGGGCGGTATTTATCCACCACCGCCTGCATCAGCGGCTGGTACTTGGCGATGACGCGCTCGGCGCCTTCCTTGATCTTGTCGTCGAAGTGGCTGGCGATTTCGCGCAGACTGGCGGCGATCTTGGAGGGGCCGAAGAAATTGTATTCCACCCACGGAATGCCGTACTTCTCTTCCATGTGCCGGCTGATGTAGTTCATCGACCGGTAGCAGTGCAGCACGTTGAGCTTGGCCTTGGGCGTGGCTTCCAGCTCGGCCAGAGAGCCGTCTCCGGACCACTGCGCGATCACGCGCAGACCCATTTCTTCGAGCAGGATGCGCGAGGACCAGGCATCACCGCCGATGTTGTAGTCGCCGATGATGGCGACGTCATACGGCGTGGCCTCGAAGGTGGTTTTCTCGGGATCGAGCTTGTCGAACACCCAGTCGCGGATGGAGTCATTCGCGATGTGGTGGCCGAGCGACTGGGACACGCCCCGGAAGCCCTCGCAGCGCACCGGCACGATGGTCTTGCCTTCGTATTGCTTGGACTTCGACTTGGACACGGCCTCGATGTCATCGCCGATCAGGCCGATCGGGCATTCCGACTGCACGGTGATGCCGTGGTTCAGCGGAAACAGGTCCTGGATTTCATCGATGATCTTGGCGAGCTTCTTGTCGCCGCCGAACACGATGTCCTTTTCCTGGAAATCGGATGTGAACTGCATGGTCACGAAGGTGTCCACGCCGGTGGTGCCGATGTAGTAGTTGCGCCGCGCGGCCCAGGAATACTGGCCGCAGCCCACCGGACCGTGGGAGATGTGGATCATGTCCTTGATCGGGCCCCACACCACGCCCTTGGAGCCGGCGTAGGCGCAACCGCGAATGGTCATGACGCCGGGAATCGACTTGACGTTGGATTTCACGCCGCAGTCGGACTTGCCTTCTTCATAGGTGCCGAGGTGCTTGCCGCGGCGCTTGGCCGTCTTGTCGGGATAGACCGACAGCACCTCGTCCACCAGCGCCTTGTTGCGCGCCTTGGTTTCTTCGACAGTCATGCTCATGGGAGCCTCCAGAGGGAAAAGAGGCCGGGCGGATGAGCCGCCCGGCGGAAACCGGCTTCAGGCCACGGCTTCGGCGGTCTTGCCGACCATGGTCTCGTCGATGGTCTTCATCACGCCGTGTTCCATCAGCAGGTCTTCCAGCTCGTCCATGGTGATGGGGGTCGGGATGATGCCTTGGCCCGCATTGCCATGGACCTTCTGGGCCAGCGTGCGATACTCGTTGGCCTGCTTGGAGTCCGGGGCGTATTCCATCACCGTCATGCGACGCAGCTCGGCGTGCTGGACGATGTTGTCGCGCGGCACGAAGTGGATGAGCTTGGTGCCCAGCTTCGCGGCCAGCGCTTCAGCCAGTTCCAGTTCCTTGTCGGTCTGGCGCTCATTGCAGACGAGGCCGCCCAGGCGCACGCCGCCGGAGTTGGCGTACTTCAGAATGCCCTTGGAGATGTTGTTGGCCGCGTACATGGCCATCATCTCGCCGGACATGACGATGTAGATTTCCTGGGCCTTGTTCTCGCGGATGGGCATGGCGAAGCCGCCGCACACCACATCACCGAGCACGTCGTAGGACACATAATCGATGTCCTCGTAGGCGCCTTCCTCTTCCAGGAAGTTGATCGAGGTGATGACGCCGCGACCGGCGCAGCCGACACCCGGCTCCGGGCCGCCGGATTCCACGCAGCGGATATCGCGGTAGCCGACCTTCATCACGTCTTCGAGATCCAGGTCCTCGACTGTGCCGGCCTCGGCAGCCAGCGACAGGATGGTGTCCTGGGCCTTCGAATGAAGGATCAGGCGCGTGGAGTCGGCCTTCGGGTCACAGCCGACGATGAGGATGCGCTGGCCCATTTCGGCCAAGGCGGCCAGGGTGTTCTGAGAGGTGGTGGACTTGCCGATGCCACCCTTGCCGTAAAAGGCGATTTGCCGTAATCCGTCCATCGAAATCTCCTTCAAAATGCCGTGTGAACAACTTCCGCAACTGCCGTGTGTGATGCTTGACTCTGGCGAGGGCCACCGCGTCGTGAATGCGGATAGAACGCGCAGCGGCCGCCTGCCAACCCCCCTTCTGCAACCCTTGCGCCAAGTTGCTCAATCGATATTCAAGAGCCTGATTTTCAAGGATATTTTCGGAGTTCTGCGCGCCGTGATGGCCGCGTCGCCGGCTGTGACAAACCCGACATCACCCCGCCTGTCTGTCTGAAACAAAACATCCCGCGGGGCGCCTTCGGACAACGCGGCCGCGGCCGACGCGGGCGGCGCAGCGACCCGGGATTCAAGGCGGCGCCGGCGCGGTATGGATGTTGCTTGGGACCCCTGATGAGCCGGCGGCCGGGCGCGGCTCACCCCCTGCATCCCGGATCGGAGGACATCCCCATGCAAATCGGAGTGGAAAGCGCCCGCGCGGTCGAAAACCGTCGCGTCTTCGTCGTGGACAGTGACGAAATCATTCGCGCCGCACTGCAGTTCATGCTGCACGACGAAAACGAGGCCCATGAGATCGAGTCGATGGATGCCGCGATCCAGAAAGCCGCCGATTGGCCACCGGATCTGATTCTGGTGGGGCAGGAACTGCTGAGATCCGCTGGTTCGTCGGCGGTGCTGGAACGGCTGAAGGCCACGCTCGGGCCGGTGCCGGTCGTGCTGGTCGGCGATACCGCTGATGCGGCGGTCTGCCAGGCCCTCGACGGCGGCGCGCAGGCTGTGATCCCGCTTCCGCTCAAGCTCGAATCGGTGCGCGCGGCGGTGGATCAGGCGCTGGGACGCCGTGCCTGAGGTGGGAAAACGAGGTGCGCAGGCTCTGGCGGATGTCGGCCATGATTTGTCGGATTCGCGACAAGGCCGCCGGGTTCAGGAAGCAGGATCCGGCGCCGCGATTTGATTCGGATCATCGCCAATCCAAACACTTAAGCGGTCCGGCGCAGATTGGCACACGCATTGCTCAAGACCCTGTAGAAGCCTTGCACCGCAGGGCAGGAATCCTGATCACACAGGGGTGTTCGATATGACCAGCGCCCGCCGCCTTCCCGTTTACCTCGACTATTCCGCCACCACGCCGGTGGCGCCGCAGGTCGCGGAAAAGATGATTCCCTACCTGACGGATATGTTCGGCAATCCGGCCAGTCGTACGCATGCCTATGGCTGGCAGGCCGAGCAGGCGGTCGAAACGGCTCGGGAACAGGTGGCCGCGCTGGTCGGTGCGGATCCCAAGGAAATCATCTGGACCTCGGGCGCCACCGAATCGGACAACCTGGCCATCAAGGGCGCGGCGCAGTTCTACCGCGGCAAAGGCAACCACCTGATCACCCTCTCCACGGAACACAAAGCCGTGCTGGACCCGATGCGGGAGCTGGAGCGGGACGGTTTCGTGGTGACCTACCTCGATCCCGAGAGCAGCGGTCTGCTGAATCTCGATAGCTTCACCAGCGCCCTCACCCCCCAGACCATCCTGGTGTCGGTGATGCTGGTGAACAACGAGATCGGAGTCATCCAGGACATTGCCGCGATCGGCGCGATCTGCCGCGAGCGCGGGATTCTGTTTCACGTCGATGCCGCCCAGGCACCGGGCAAGATGCCGATCGACCTCAAGACCCTGCCGGTCGATCTGATGTCGTTCTCGGCCCACAAACTCTACGGCCCCAAGGGTATCGGCGCCCTGTACGTCCGGCGCCGGCCGCGCGTGCACCTGACCCCGCTGATTCACGGCGGCGGTCACGAACGCGGTCTGCGTTCCGGCACCCTGCCCACCCACCAGATTGTCGGCATGGGCGAGGCGTATCGTCTGGCCGGCGAGTTGATGGCGAGCGAGAACGAACGCATCCGTGCCCTGCGCGACCGCTTTCTCACCGGTATCGCGGACATCGACGAGGTCTACGTCAACGGTGATCTCGAAGCGCGCGTGCCGCACAACCTCAATATCAGCTTCAACTTCGTCGAAGGCGAATCGCTGATGATGGCCGTCAAGGATCTGGCCGTTTCCAGCGGCTCGGCCTGCACCTCGGCAAGCCTGGAACCCTCGCATGTGCTGCGTGCCCTGGGTCGCAGCGACGAACTGGCGCACAGCTCGCTGCGTATCACGCTGGGCCGTTATACCACCGCCCAGGACATCGATTTCGCGGTCGCGCTGCTCAAAGACAAGGTCGCCAAGCTGCGTGCGCTCTCGCCCCTCTGGGACATGCATCTGCAAGGCATCGATTTGAACACGGTGCAGTGGGCGGCCGCTCACTGAGTCATCTGAAGGAGGTCATCCCATGGCTTATAGCGACAAGGTAATGGATCACTACGACAACCCGCGCAACGTCGGCAACTTCGACACCGGCGAGACCGCTGTCGGCACCGGCATGGTCGGTGCCCCGGCCTGCGGGGACGTGATGCGGCTGCAGATCAAGGTGAGCCCCGAGGGCATCATCGAAGATGCGCGCTTCAAGACCTACGGCTGTGGTTCGGCCATCGCGTCCAGTTCGCTGGTCACCGAATGGGTGAAAGGCAAGACGCTCGATGAGGCGCTCACGATCAAGAACGCCGACATTGCCGAGGAGTTGGCTCTGCCACCGGTGAAGATCCATTGCTCGGTGCTGGCCGAGGATGCCATCAAGGCGGCGATCACCGATTACCGCAGCAAACAGGGAGGCGATGCCTCCGAATCCGCCGCCTCGGCGGCCTGATCCAATTCCCGGGAGAATCGTTATGTCTGCCGTCGCCACACCGACCCCCGCTCCGCTGCAGTTGACGCTCAGCGCCATCGGCAAGATCAAGGAGCTGCTCAGCGAGGAAAACAACGCCGATCTCAAGCTGCGGGTTTATGTCACCGGCGGCGGCTGTTCGGGTTTCAGCTATGGCTTCGCGTTCGAGGAAACCAGCGCCGAGGATGACAGCCTGTTCGCGCAGGATGGCGTCGCGGTGGTCGTCGATCCGATGAGCTTTGCCTATCTGGCCGGCGCCGAGGTCGATTTCGAGGAAGGGCTTGAAGGCGCCCGTTTCATCATCCGCAACCCCAATGCCAAGACCACGTGTGGCTGCGGCAGCTCGTTTTCGGTGTGAGGAATCGGTCATGAGTGTGACATTGACGGAACGTGCCGCGGCCAGGATGCAGCGTTCGCTGGCCGGACGCGGCAAGGGGCTCGGCATCCGGCTGGGCGTCAAGACCAGTGGCTGCTCGGGCATGAGCTACGTAATGGAGTTCGTCGACGAGGTCGATGACGGCGACGCATGCTTCGAAAGCCAGGGCATGACGGTCGTGATCGACGCTCGCAGCATGCCGTATCTGATGGGTACCACGCTCGATTTCGTGCGCGAAGGCCTCAACGAGGGCTTCAAGTTCGAGAATCCCAACGCAAAGAGCGCCTGCGGCTGTGGCGAAAGCTTCAGCGTCAGTGCCTGAACACGAAAACGCCTGAGGTCATTCGTCATGACAGCAATGGTCGCGATCGACTATTTCGCGGTGTTCGGCTTGCCGCCTGCGTTCGCGCAGGACCTGACCGAGCTCGAGCACCGCTATCTCGACCTGCAGCGGCACGCCCATCCGGATCGCTATGCGCATCAGGATGCTGCGCAGCGCCGTGCCGCCGCCGAGGCGGCGGCGCACATCAACGAAGCCTATCGGCAGCTCAAGGATCCACTAGCCCGTTCCACCCACCTGCTTGCCTTGCGTGGGGTGGAGGTCTTGTCCGCCGGTTCCATCCCCTTGCCGGCGGACTTTCTTCTTCAACAGATGGATTGGCACGAAGCGCTCGACACTGCCCGTCGAGCCGGCGATGCCAGCCAGCTCAGCGGCCTGACTCGGGACCTGCGCGCCGAATGGGCGCGCCTCGAATCCCGGCTGTCCAGGGCGCTCGACGAGGGCGGCGACAATGCGGACGCCGCGGCCACCGTGCGCCAGCTCATGTTCCTGCGCCGATTGATCGAACAGGCGCAGAGCGCGCTCGATGCCGAGGAGTTGTCATGAGTCTGCTGCAGATTCTGGAGCCCGGCAGTGCCACGGAAACACCCGTTGCCCGTCGCCGCGCGGTGGGGATCGATCTCGGCACCACCCACTCCCTGGTCGCCACCATCGAAGCGGACGGCAGCAGCCGGATCCTGCGCGACGAGAACGGTGGCGCCCTGCTCCCCTCGGTGGTCTGTGTGCTGCCCGACGGGCAGGTTCAGGTCGGGCGGCCGGCGCAGGCCCTGGCCGGCACCCATCCGCAGACGACCTTCCGGTCCATCAAGCGGTTCATGGGTCGCGGCGCGGTCGATCTCAGCGAAGCGGGCACCCTGCCCTACGCCATCGTTCCCGGCGAAGGCACCGTGCGGTTTCAAAGCGCGCGCGGCCCGCTCTCGCCCGTGGAAATCTCGGCCGAAATCCTCAAGCTGCTGCGCCAGCGCGCCGAGCAGGCTCTGGGCGGCTCCGTCGAAGGCGCGGTGATCACGCTGCCAGCCTACTTCGACGATGCCCAGCGCCAGGCCACGCGCGATGCCGCGCGGCTCGCCGGGATCGAGGTGCTGCGCCTGCTCAACGAGCCGACCGCCGCCGCCGTGGCCTATGGCCTGGACAATGCCAGCGAGGGGGTTTACGCCATCTACGATCTGGGCGGGGGCACCTTCGACCTGTCCATCCTGCGGCTGCGCCAGGGGGTGTTCGAGGTGCTTGCCACTGCCGGCAACACCGCGCTGGGCGGGGATGATTTCGATCGCCGTCTGGCCGAGTGGTTCATCTCCCAGATGGGATTGACGCCTAATGCAGCGGGCTTCGGCGAACTGCTCACCCAGGCGCGCCAGGTCAAAGAGGCCCTGAGCGCGACCGAGGCGCTGGAAATCGCTCTGGACACCGGCGCGGACGCTCCCGTGGTGCATCGCATCACCCGCGCCCAGTTCGGCGAGATGACGGCCGATCTGGTGGACAAGACGCTGCGGCTCACCCGGCGCGCGCTGCGCGATGCCGGCTTCACACCCGATCAGGTCGATGGCGTGGTGCTGGTGGGCGGCGCCAGCCGCATGCCGCAGGTCCGCGCAGCGGTCGCCGAATGCTTTGGCCGGCCGCCCTTGACCGATCTCGATCCCGACCAGGTGGTGGCGCTGGGCGCCGCGCGCCAGGCCGACGTGCTGGCCGGCAATCGCCGCGATGGAGATGACTGGCTGCTGCTGGATGTGATTCCGCTGTCGCTCGGCATCGAGACCATGGGCGGACTGGTGGAGAAGATCATCCCGCGTAACAGCACCATCCCCATCGCGCGGGCCCAGGATTTCACGACCTTCAAGGACGGCCAGGGCGCGATGAGCGTGCATGTGCTGCAGGGTGAGCGCGATCTGGCGGCCGATTGCCGCTCACTGGCGCGCTTCGAGCTGCACGGCATTCCGCCCATGGCGGCCGGTGCCGCGCGCATCCAGGTGATGTTCCAGGTCGACGCCGACGGGCTGGTGAGCGTCTCAGCCACCGAACAGACCACGGGCGTCGCCGCCCAGGTGACCGTCAAGCCGTCCTACGGCCTCAGCGATGAGGAAATCACGCGCATGCTCGCCGATTCCCTCGCCCATGCCGGGGACGACGCGGCGGCGCGCATCCTGGTCGAGCAGAAGGTCGAGGCCGAGCGCCTGGTGGAGGCCACCCGTGCGGCCCTGAATACCGACGGTGCGGCCTTGTTGACCGATGCCGAAGTCGCGGCGCTGCTCCAGGCCCTGCACGGGATGGAGCAGGCCATCACGGGCCATGACGGCAGCGCCATCAGCGCGGCCAAGGCGATGCTCGAGCCGCTCACCGATGCGTTTGCGGCGCGCCGCATGGATCACAACATCCGCACCGCACTGGCCGGGCGCCAGGTGGGCGAGCTTGGAGGCTGACGTGACCCGACTCACCGTGTTGCCGCATCCCGAACTCTGTCCCGAGGGCGCCGAGGTCGAGGCCGCGCCCGGCGTGCGCCTGTCCGATGCCCTGCTCAAGGCGGGCGTGGAAATCGAACATGCCTGCGAGAAGGCCTGCGTGTGCACCACCTGCCATGTGGTGATCCGCAATGGTTTCGAATCCCTGCGTGCGGCCAGCGACGACGAGGAAGACCAGCTCGGCAAGGCCTGGGGACTCGAGCCGACCTCACGGTTGTCCTGCCAGGTGCGCGTACCGCAGAGCGGCGCGCTGGTGGTGGAAATCCCCCGCTACAGCCGGAACTTCGTGCGTGAACACTGAGGCGCCTGTCATGAAATGGACCGACGTGCTGCCGATTGCCCAATCCCTGGCCGATCATCACCCCGAGGTGGATCCGCGCGCGCTGCGCTTCACCGATTTGCACCGCTGGGTAACCGAGCTCGACGGCTTCGCGGATGATCCCACCCGTTCCAACGAGCGGGTGCTCGAAGCGATCCAGATGGCCTGGATCGAGGAAATGGACTGAACGTGCTGTTTGTTAAGTATCTCTGCGTTTGAGGAGTTGCTGAAATGTCCCTGCTCACCATCATGCCATCCGGAAAAACCATCGAGGCCGCCGAGGGGCAAACGCTGCTGGAGCTGATTCTGGCGGCCGGTGAATCCATCCCCCACAAATGCGACGGTAATGCCAAATGCGGCAGCTGCCACATTTTCGTTCAGGCCGGACGCAAGAGCCTGTCGAAAATCAGCCCACTCGAAAACGAGAAGCTGGACAGCATCGTCGGCGTGGGGTCCAAGTCGCGCCTGGCCTGCCAGAGCCGCATCACCGGCACGGAAGACATCAACGTCGAGCTGCTCGGGTTCGCCTCCGGCTTCTGAGTCCGTTCCACCGCAGCCGGGCCGATCCACTCGCCCGGCCGCGCGTGACGCTTGCCGCGATTCCCCATCGCCGCAATTCGCGCTTGCAGGACGCCGATCTTGACCGTCTGTTGGTCATTCCCGGCCTGATCTGCGCCTTGACCAACCTGCGTTGCTTTCGCTAACTTGTGACGAAATGGTTCAAAAGAACGGTGGAGTCATGGCGACGGCCAAAGCAACGGATGATCGGTACTTCGAGCTTCATGGACTGAAATCACAAGCCCCGGAAGCGTTGAACCGGGCGCTGCAGGACGCCATCAGTGCGATGCACGAGACGCTCTACGGCCCCTCGACCGAGGAACTGCCCGCTGAGGAGCAGGCCCTGCTGAAGGGCGCCGGCATGCGCATGGCCGAGCGCGCGGGCGCGCCCGATCCGTTGCTGGACTACGCCACGTGCTTCGCGGCGCTGCTCGACACCAGCCTGACCCCCGCCGAGGCCGCATTGCGCCTTGGCGTGACACCGACCCGGGTGCGCCAGCTGATCAGCGATGGCGCGCTGTACGCGTTTCGGGTCGACCGCAACCTGCGCATTCCGCTGTTCCAGTTTCAGGGAAACGGGCTGCTGCCGAATCTGGCACCGGTCAATGCCGCGCTGACCAGCGATCTCGACCCGGTCTCGGTATGGCGCTGGTTCAGCGCGCCGGATCCCGAGCTCGAGACCGAGGCCGGTCCGCTGAGTCCGCTGTCGTGGTTGAAATCCGGCCGTGATCCCGAGGTGGTGATTGCGATCGCCCGGCAGTTGTGACGGCCCGGATTCCCGTCGAGCCGGACTCTGAGCGGCTCGCCGAACTCGACCCCGAGCTGCGGACGCTGCCGGCCGGCAGTCTGCTCTGGCGGGTTTATTTCCGCGCCGGCGCGCATCCGACACGATGGCGCGATTTTCGCCACTACGGCCCCGCCGACGCCCGTTTCGACCACCATCGCGATCTCCGACCCGGCTTGCAGGCCCAGGCCGTGATGTATCTGGCCGAAAGTCCCACGACCTGCCTCGCCGAAGTGTTCCAGAAAACCCGCGTCATCCATCGCGAAAGCCGTCAGCCCTGGCTGGTCGGGCTGCGTCTTGCCGCTGCGGTGGATTTGCTGGATCTGAGCGGTGCCTTTCCCACCCGCGCCGGCGCATCCATGGGCCTGATGAGCGGGCCGCGCTCGGTCGGGCGTAACTGGGCGCGGGGGTTCCATCGGGCCTATCCCGCAATCCACGGGCTGTATTACCCCTCCTCCATGCATGCCAACCGGCCCGCGCTGGTCCTGAACGAACGCGCCGAAGCTGCTGGCGTCATTCCGGTCATTCCCCAGTTTCACCGCGCCCTGGCCGATCCGGCCCTGCTGGCCGTTCTCAAGAACGCCGCGCTGGACATCGGATTCGCTCTGGGGTGATTTCCCCGGAAATGGCTACAAGGCCGACGATGGGACGCGTGGTGTGCCTTGCCGTCACCGCAGCGCGGAATCACCGGCATGCTCGGGGCTTATCCCGCGATACGACGCGGGTTGGGCGACGCATCGGATCTCAACGCGGTTTTATGCGCCGTCCTGTGCCGGGAATCGGCAGCATCCAACCGTGCGTCCGCAAAAACCCTCAGCCGAACAGCAGCAGCACGCCGGTATAGCCGTAGAGTCGATCGTGGGCGATCTCACCATTGCAGAAAAAGCCAGCCAGCGGCACGTCCCCAAGCCGTTCCTGGATGATGGCGAGTTCGGCTGAACGGCGGCCAAACAGGCGCTCGCCGCGGCCGAGGCAGGAGAAATAGAGCCCGCCGCGAGGCGGCCCGGCGAGCCCGGCGCGGATCTCGTCGAGCATGCGCAACAGATCCTCGTGAGCGCTTTGGGTGTCGCGCCGGCAGAACAGGATGGACTGGCCGGCTTGCACCAGATCGCCGATGACCAGCCGGCCCTGCTTGCGGTCGATGCCCAGCAGGTTGCGCACCAGGTAATCGCCCGTATCCGAACCAGCCACGGGCAGTCCGATATGGACGCTCTGGAGATGATCCCGCAGATCGGGATCGGTGGCTTCGATGCCCAGCGCTTCGCACAGCACGTCCAGCGCCGGGCGATGATCGAGCGAGGTGATGACGTTCCCCTCGCCCGCGGTGATCATATGGCGCGGTGCGTGGGCAGCGAGCGGCGCGCAACCCTGTGTGAGACGCACTGCGAGGGGCACAGCTGCCGAAAACACCACGCCGGACAGCTTGTCCTCGAAGGCGGCGCTGGCGAAGTGATAGCTTCGGGTGCGCGAGCTGGTGATGCCGCCTACCAGATAGCCGCTCGCGAGCCCGCCGCACAGTTCGGCGAGCTGGGCAGGCAGGGTTTCGTCATGGGATCCGGCGTGCACCAGCGCCAGATGGGCCGCATCGAATCCGCTGGGCGTCTGGCTGTTCAATGCCGGCGGTGCCGCGGCCGGCGAGAACACCTGAAACTCGCCTTCCGCAAAGCCGCCCAGCATCACCACCACGGCCGGTTCGTCGAGATATTCGACCCCGGTGGCGAGAATCCCGACGCCGACCGAGCCGACCCAGTCCTCCACGCCCGTGGCCTGTTGCAGATAGCGCACGATGGCCCGGCCCGCCGGGGCGAGGTGATCGGTCACATAGACGAATCCCAGGTTGGCGCCGGGCGGTGGATCGCCGATTTGACGCAGTGCAGCTTCCACGGCGTCCTGCCAGTGTTCGTGCCGGCCGTGCCCCACCCGGAAATCCGTTCCTCGCCCCTGTGCCTGCTGCATCGTCCTGCGTCCTCTGGCGTGCTCAGCTCGAACAACTCACCGTCAGGCCCGTCGCCCAGTCCGGTGGCGGCGCGGCATAGTGCGCAAGCTGCGGATGTTCGTCGAACGGTCGGCGCAGACAGGTGAGTACCTCGGCCACGCCATCAAAATCACCCTCGCGCGCCTGGCGGATGGCTGCCTCGGCCACCCAGTTGCGCAGCACATACTTGGGGTTGACGGCGCGCATGGCCGCCTGGCGCTCGGCGTCGACCGAGCCTTCAGCCGCCAGCCGCGCGCGCCAGCGGGTCAGGAAGGCGTCGCAGCCGGGCCGGTCGGCAAACAGATCGCGTACCGGCGCATCGATGCGGCGACGCGCCGCCGTCTCGACCGTTCCCGGAAGCTGGCTGAGCCCGCGGAAGAACGCGGGATAATCGGTCCGCCCCGCCTGCAAGAGGCCGAAGAGTGCATTGATGAGTTCGGTGTCGTCCGCACGCGCGGTGGCCAGGCCGAGCTTGGCGCGCATCAACTGCAGAAACCGCGCCTCGAACGCTGCCGGAAACGCCTCGTCGATGATCGTCTTGACCTCTTCCGGCCGGCCGATGAGCGCGCTCAAGGCATCACCCAGAACATAGAGATTCCAGTACGCCACGCGCGGCTGGGCGCGGTACTGGTAGCGGCCGGTGTGGTCGGAATGGTTGCAGATGTGGCCGGCGTCGAAGGCTTCCATGAAGCCGAACGGGCCGTAGTCCAGCGTCAGGCCGAGGATGGACATGTTGTCGGTATTCATCACCCCGTGCATGAAGCCCACGGCCTGCCAATGAGCCATGAGTTCGCCGGTGCGCTGCGCCACGTCGCGCAGCAAGGCGGCATAGGGCTGCGCGGCCTCACGCAGTGCCGGCCGGCAACGGTCGATGACATGATCGGCCAGGATGCGCAGTTCATCGGTGCGGTCGTGGGCGTGCCAGTGCTCGAAGGAGCCGAAACGCACGAAGCTGGGCGCAAGCCGCGTCACCACGGCGGCCGTTTCCTGCGTTTCACGCTGCACCGGCGTATCTGAGCCGACCACGCACAGGGCGCGGGTGGTGGGCACGCCCAGGGCGGCCATGGCCTCGGAAGCGAGAAACTCGCGGATCGAGGAACGCAGCACGGCGCGGCCGTCGGCAAAGCGCGAATACGGCGTGGGGCCGGCGCCCTTGAGCTGGATCTCCCAG